>JAISFB010000147.1 GCA_031263805.1 Oscillospiraceae bacterium | reverse complement strand
GCGCAGCCGCCCCTCTTTCTTTTCAACCGTGACGCCCGGCCAGTTGCCGACGAATTGGTTTGAGCCCGTGAGCGCGTTGAAAAGCGTGGTCTTCCCGCTGTTGGGGTTGCCCGCGAGCGCTATTTTTACAGACATTGATAATAGCCCGTTCCTTTCGTATCGTTTTACCCGCGCTTTTGCGCTAAAATCTCCATTGAACCGTTGTAGTGGCTGCTGACGGCGTACTCGCGGACGGTGAAGCCTATCCGTTCTAAAAGCGCGCAGAGCGTGTCCCGTGAAAACCATGTAATATGTGACGGCTCGCACCACATCGCGTCGTTCCATTTCATCATACGGCTCCAACTGCTCTCAAAGTTCGGCGTTGACAGCCAGAGCACTCCCCCGTCGCGTAGTAGCTCATACGCCTTTTCCAGCGCCGCGACGGGATCCGTCACGTGCTCCACGACGTCGCCCATCGTTACGACGTCATATTTATTATCGGCGTCAAAGTTCAGCATATCGCAGTGCCAGACCGATATTCCGAGCGTGTTGGCGCAGTCTCTGCACTGTGCGGCGCTTATCTCCACCGCTTGCGCGTCATAGCCCATCTCAAGCGCCACGGCGAGCAGTCCGTAAGCGCCGATACCGATCTCAAGCAGCGCGCGCCCCTCGGTGTAGCGCTGTATTGACGTCAGTATATTTCCCCAAGACGCCAAGGGGATCGCCGGAGCAGGCGCGGTCATGTACGCTCCCGCTTCTGGCTCTTCGGGCTCTACGAGCTCCACGCCGGAGACGGTGAATTGCAGGCTGCTTTTCGGGATGCCGTAGGTGTACAGATTTCCGCATTCCTCGCAGCGCATCCACAGCTTCGCCGGTGAATACGGGACGGCGAAATTATTCATCCGGTATGAAAACGCGTTGAAGTGCGGTATTGCGCCGCCGCTCTTGCACACGGGGCACGCTTCTAACGCGACTTCCTCGCCGGCGGCGTACACATAGTCCGGGCGGGACAGACCGTTTACGCGGGAGGGTAGTCCGGGGTCTATCTCAAACGCGCGGCGCATCATTCCGTACGACCTCGCCGGGTCGGAGACGGCGCACATCAGCGACAGCCTGAGCAGCAGAGAGCTCTTGACCTCCGTCGGCGCGCCGGAATCCTCCATGACCGAGCCGACGCGCTCGGCGTCGTCACCTCTGATATTCTGCATATTCGCGGCGGCGCTCAACTCCGCCTCACAGATCATTCGCATAGCCTCTGTTTCCCACTCAGCGAGCGACGAAGGGGCGTTACCCCCCCCCCCCCCGATTTTACATTTATTTCCTCCTCAAGCCGGGAGAGACGTGAAACGTCTCCGCCGATAGTGCGCAACATATTGCGTACCGCGCCGAGAGCATCCGCTATATCCTCGCGCATCGCCTCCGCTCCGCTGTGCGCCGAGGCTACCATCACGGTTTTTATCAGCGACAAGGCGTCTGTGCATAAAATCAGTTTTTCACCGTTTTCCGTGTTCTTAACAGACATAAAATTTTATTCCACCTCTATGCTCTCCGCGTCCGCCTTGCGCAGCGAAAGCTCATACCCGCGGACCGTCACCTCGACGGGGTCGCCGAGCGGCGCGACCTTGCGCACCGTTATCGTGGCGCCGCGCGTTATGCCCATATCCATGATCCTGCGCTTCACCGCGCCCTCACCCGCGATTTTCGCCACGCGCACCGTATCGCCGGGCTTCGCGGTCCTCAGCGTCGCCATCTTTTGTTACCTCCAAATTAAGTTCAAACGAGAATTTTACTTGCCATCTCCCGACTGATAGCTATTCGGGACTCTTTTATGCTGACTATGACGTTGCCGCCCGTTTCGGCCACGATGGTGACCCGGCTTCCCGGCACGAAGCCGAGCTTTTCGAGGAACTGCCGCGTATCCGACGGTCCGCCCACTTTTTTTATGATGTTCTGTTCTCCGGTCTTCGCCAATGTCAACGGCATTATCCCCGCGCCTCCGCAATATTTTCTTTTGTGAACGGCATACCACTATTTGAGTTAGAAAATTCTAATTTTTATGGCACACAATCTATTATATATAATAGGCGAGGACCTTTGGGTTTGTCAACGGTAAATTTGAGCAGTCGGTAGGCGTGGTGAGCGCGCAGCAAACGGGCTGCGCCCGTTGTGTTGATTGAAATGCGCGGCGGCGCAGGGAACGCGCCTGCGGCGCGACGTCGCGGCGAATGCCGCGTTCCCCGTGCGCGCGCGCACGTTAAATGACACACACGCCGCCCGGCGCACCGGGCGGCGTTGGTACGGACGGCGGGACTTGAACCCGCACCCTTTCGGACAGGAACCTAAATCCTGCGTGTATGCCAGTTTCACCACGTCCGCGTATTTAAGGTTATTTATATCCCCGCGCCGTTCATAAGCGCGCCGCCGGGCCCGGCTCCGCGGGATTCGTCCGCGATTTTTTCAATATCGAACGGCGTGGACTGATACACGTAATAGTTCAGCCAGTTCGTGTACAAAAGCTGCGCGTGACTGCGCCAGGATACGATGGGCGCTCGCGACGGGTCGTCGTTTTCAAAGTAATTCTCCGGCGGCTCAGGGGACTTGCCGGCCTTGACGTCACGGAAATATTCCTCAGCTAGGGTTTCCGCGTCGTATTCCGGATGCCCCATTATGAAAAATTGACGGCTGTCGGTGGATTTCAGCGCGAACACGCCGGCGGCGGCGGAATCCGAGAGCAGCTCAAGCTCCGGGCGGCGCGCTATATCCTCTGCGGACGCTTCCGTAAAGCGCGAATGGGGCGCCGTAAACACGTCGTCAAACCCGCGGAAAAACGGTGAATGGGGCTTTAACACCCTATTCAGGTACACGCCGGACAGCTTTTTCGGAAGCTCGCGCTTCCCGACGCCGTAATGATAATACAGCGCCGCCTGCGCGCCCCAGCATATGTGCAGCGCACAGTGGACGCTGCGGCGGCT
>JAISFB010000092.1 GCA_031263805.1 Oscillospiraceae bacterium | reverse complement strand
TTCCCGCCGTCATACGCGCCGACGGCCAGCGTATCGAGATGAGGCCGCTTTTTTGACAGCGCGTTACTCCACGGCAGTTGATATAAATCCTCAAACTCGCCGCGCTCCAAGACGCGCGTCTCATACGCGCAAGGCAGCGGGCGCAGACGCTCCGTATCGGGCAGCCAATACTCCACCATCCACGTTACCGCATAGCTGTATTGCCGGAGCTCTGAATCCAATGCCCGGCAGCCGCGCGGCCCGAAGACGTCCGACGTTGTCATTGAAGCTATGTGCCGCCGCGTGAAATCCTCTATGCGCCCGTCAACGGACGCGACGATGTTTCCGCCGTATGATATGAGCTGGCAGAAAAGCGGCAAAGCCAAATACGCGCTCGCCCGCTCATCCGCCCGCGAGACGACGACTATGTTCTCGCTTGATGAGAAGTCCGAAGCGGCGCAGCTCATATCGACAGCAATCTGCTCCTGCGCGATGTGCAGAAAATCGGAGTTTGTCATACTCATGACCTATAATCCCCGTTTATCTTGATGTAGTCATACGTGATGTCGCAACCCCAGCACGTGCAGAGCTCCGCGCCCTCGTGCAGGTCGATGAGCACTTCGATGTCGTGCTCCGTGAGTATCGCTTTCGCGAGCGTCTCGTCGAAGTCTATGCCGCGCCCGTTGCGGCACACCTCGATAGCCCCCGCCGCCGAGCGGAACGACACGTCCACGCGGTCGGAATCAAACGTTTCGCCGGAATAGCCCATCGCGCACAGCGCGCGCCCCCAGTTGGCGTCAGCGCCGAATATCGCGGCCTTGAACAGCGTGGACGAGATCACCGACTTCGCCAAAGTCTCTGCCTTGCTCTCGTTTTCGGCGCTCGACACGGTGCACGTTATCAGGTGCTTCGCGCCCTCGCCGTCGGACGCCATCTCGCGCGCGAGGCGGACGCACAGCGCGCGCAGCGCGTTGCCGAAAATGTCGTAATCCTCTCCAAAGTCTGTTATCTCGGCGTTGCCGGCGTGACCGGACGCCATCAATATCGCCGTGTCGTTCGTCGAGGTGTCGCCGTCAACGGAGATGCGGTTGAAGCTCTCGCGCACGGCTGAGAGCAGCGCGGCGTTCAGCATTTCGCGCGAAATTGAACAATCCGTCGTTATGAACGCCAGCAGCGTACCCATATTCGGGTGTATCATACCGGAGCCCTTGGCGATTCCGCCGATGCGGACTGTCTTGCCGCCGATCTCGCACTCGAGCGCGGCCTCTTTTTTCACGGTGTCCGTCGTCATTATCGCGCGCGCCGCGTCGTCCGATCCGCCGCGCGAGAGGCGTGCCGCGAGCTCCGGCGCGGCGGCCTCGATCTTCGCTACCGGCAGCGTCTGCCCGATGACGCCCGTGGACGCGACGAGCACGTCGGTCTCGCCGATGCCGAGAGCGCCCGCCGCCGCGCGGCACATCCGCCGAGCGTTCTCCTCGCCTCCGGGCGCGCACGCGTTGGCGTTGCCGGAGTTGACGATTATCGCCCGCGCTTGCCCGTTTTGCAGATGCTCGCGCGTGACGAGGATCGGCGCGGCCTTGACGACGTTTTTCGTGTACGCCGCCGCCGTGTTGCACAAGACATCCGCCGCGATAAGCGCGACGTCCGGTTTCTCCGGGTTGCGCGTCTTGACGCCGACGTGCAGCCCCGCCGCCGTGAATCCAACCGGCGCCGTAACGCCGCCGTCTATGTATTTGATGGTGTTCATAATGGATCAGCCTTTCTGAATTTGTTTATTGAGAATTCGTGCTGCCGGAAGCGATAATAATTTCCCTTCCTCGCACTGTGGACTCGATTTTGCCGCAGACATACGCAAATTTATTGTCAATTTCGATATTTTCAAATCTCAAAACCACAATACCGTATGTATTCATATACGCCGTTCGCGCCCTGTCGTATTTCATTCCCTCATCGGTGTAATGATGCGCGCCGTCCAGTTCAACCACAAGCAGTGCTTTTGCACAGAAAAAATCAACGATGAAATTACCGATAATGCGTTGCCTTGTGAATCTCGGAGTGAAATTCTTGAGAAAATCATACCATAGGTGTTGTTCCTGCTTTGTCGCGTTTTTTCGCAAGTTTCTTGCCGCAGGATTGAGTGTCGAGTTGTATTCGCGGCGGGTGCGGTTCCCGGCTCCGCCACCCCGCGTCCAACCCCCGGCGTCGCCTACGGC
This sequence comes from Oscillospiraceae bacterium, assembly GCA_031263805.1. Lineage (GTDB taxonomy): Bacteria > Bacillota > Clostridia > Oscillospirales > Oscillospiraceae > JAIRRO01. Next base: position 1,455 of record JAISFB010000092.1, on the reverse strand, counting down.
TCCGCCACCCCCCTCTGAGAGGGGGGCTTTTGGGGGTGCGAGGTGTTTTTGTATATTGTCCGATTTCAAGATAATCCCATCTTTCTGCTGAAATCCTGCTTTCCACCGAGGCCACTGCAACCCCCGTCCACTCCCCCGTAAAGCCCCACTCTCAGAGGGGGGTGGCGGAGCTGAAAGCGACGCCGGGGGTTGGAATGCGGGGCCTCCCGCAGACGCCGCCCTCTACACAAATTCCGTGCGGTAATTTTCAAACGGTCGCAATCTGTGAGCGTTTCATCACAGCCCCGTCCCTTCATCCAAACCCAGCATAATATTCATATTCTGCACCGCCGCGCCGCTCGCGCCCTTGCCCAAATTGTCGAAGCGCGACGTTACCGTTATGCGATCCTCCGCGCCGGATACGGTGATTTCGAGGTTGTTTGTTCCGACGCCGTAATTCGAGTGTAGGGGCGAACTGTGTTCGCCCGCCACGCTTATGAACCGCGCGCCCGCGTAATACTCCGCGAGCGCGGCGCGGAGCGAGTTCGCGTTCCAAGCCCCAGCGCCGCCTGTGGCCCTGCCACCCCGCGTCCAACCCCCGGCGTCGCTTTCAGCTCCGCCACCCCGCGTCCAACCCCCGGCGTCGCCTACGGCTCCGCCACCCCCCTCTGAGAGGGGGGCTTTTGGGGATGCGAGGTGTTTTTGTATATTGTCCGATTTCAAGATAATCCCATCTTTCTGCTGAAATCCTGCTTTCCACCGAGGCCACCGCAACCCCCGTCCATCCCCTCGTAAAGCCCCACTCTCAGAGGGGGGTGGCGGAGCTGAAAGCGACGCCGGGGGTTGGAACGCCGGGGGTTGGAACGTGAGCAGCCGCGCGTGCAGCGGGACCGTCACGGCGATGCCGGCGTAGTAGTCGTCCACGACGGGACAGAATATTGGCGGGGCGGGCAAGCCGGCTATGTGCGTCATCTCGGGCAGGTGTTTGTGGTCTTGCGCCAGCGCGTATATGCCGGGGGCGGACATATCGGGGGTTTTTGCCGCCTCGTATTCCGCTATCATCTTCTTGCCGCCGCCGGAATAGCCCGTGAGCGAGAAGCACGTCAGCGGGTAATCGACGGGCAATATCCCGAGCGCGATGAGCGGATACACTATCGCGAGAAATCCCGTCGCGTGGCAACCGGGGTTGGCTACGCGCGTTGATTTTGCTATAGCGGCGCGATGTGCTCCGGAGAGCTCCGGGAAACCGTAGTCCCAGCCGGGGGATATGCGGTGCGCGGTGGACGCGTCGATGACGCGCGTGTTTTCGTTCTCCACGAGCGCGACGGCCTCGCGCGCCGCGTCGTCCGGCAGACAGAGGAACACTATATCGGCGGAGTTTATTAGCCTTTTCCGCTCGGGCGCGTCCTTGCGGCGCGCTTCATCAATGGTGAGCAGTCGGATATCGTCCCGCGCCCCAAGCCGCGCGTGTATTTG
>JAISFB010000031.1 GCA_031263805.1 Oscillospiraceae bacterium | reverse complement strand
CCTTACGGCGCAACACCCTGTAGGGGCGCGATTTATCGCGCCCTGATTTATCGCGCCCCGGTCGGAATACACATCCGAACCGTGTATACACGATGTGCAAAACAGGGCGCGATAAATCGCGCCCCTACGGACGGGAATCGTCGCGCCGCCTGCGGCGTGGCGTCGTCGCACGATTAGTGCGTTCCCCGTGCTAATTATTGCACGTGCGTGCGCGCACGGGATACGCCGCACTTGCGGCGTGGCGTCGTCGCGCGATAGCGCGTAGCGCCGCGTTTCACGCGTATGATTGCACGTGCGTGCGCGCACGGGATACGCCGCACTTGCGGCGTGGCGTCGTCGCGCGATAGCGCGTTCCCCGTGTCCGCAGGCACGTGCAATAAACAAACGGCGCGGGAAGCCTCCCGCGCCGTTTGTTTATTTTTTTACGCCTGCCGCGAGTGCGGTTCGCGTTCACGGAACAGCAGCGTCAGGCTCCAGATCGCGGCGATGCCTATCAGGGTGTATACGACGCGGGCTGCCGTAGTCGCCGGGCCGCCGCACAGCCGGGCTATAATGTCGAAGCGGAATATCCCGACACTGCCCCAGTTGAGCCCGCCGAGCACCGTAAGCGCGAGGGCGATTTTATCAAGCGCCATTGCAAATTTTCTCCCTTTCGCGATTTTTGATTTAGCGCGCGTTACGCGCCGGGATTAGTTTTGTCGTAAACGCCGATAAAATACGCGGGAGGGAAAATCGAACGGCTTACAGGCCGAGAATGATTTTTGCCGTTTCATCGCCCGTGTCCGTGAGGTACGGTATCTTCGCCTCGCGTTCCGTTTCGCGGTTTGCCGAGAACAGGTCGGAGCGCGAAATTTCCGACAGCTTAAAGCGGCGCGCGCCGGCCATAAGCTGCTGCAAGCCGGCTGTGAGCTTGTCCGAAAGCGTCCAGACGCCGACGGCGCCGAGCGGGATTTTCTTCATTTCGTCTTTCCCGAGCTTCTTTTCCACGTCGAAATATCCGGCGAAAAGCTCTTCCGGCGTCGCGGACGGATTGTCGGAAACGGTGTTCGGCAGGGAATCCCAGTTGCCGTTAAGACGCTCGCGCCGGTCGGGGAACAGCGCGCCCTCGATATTTGCGCCGAGGAAGCCGGGGATCATAAGCGACCTGCCCATACAGACGAGCTTCACATAAGGCGCTCCGAGCGCGAGCGCCTTGAAGATGTGATCCTCGCGGGCGAGCCCGCCCGCGAAAGCGAGATCGACTACTTTCTGCCCCTTGGCCGCCAGTATGGATGCGTATTCATATGTCTTGGAGTGCAGGTTGATCGACGGGACGCCCCACGTCTCCATCATATTCCACGGGCTCATCCCCGTGCCGCCGCCCGAGCCGTCCACTGTCAGCAGGTCGAGCTTGGCGTCGGAGGCAAATTTTATCGCCATCGCGAGCGCTTCCATCCCGTAAGAGCCGGTTTTCAGCGTGATGCGCTTGTAGCCGAGCTTGCGCAGATAGGCCACAGAATCCATAAAGTCGCGCTGCACCGCCGTATAGCTGTCGCGGTCGGTATAGCCGAGACGGCTGTGGCGCGCGAAGGATTTGATGGCGCCGTTTTCAAACGCAGCTTGGACCTCGGGCTTCGTGGGGTCCGGATCGACTATGTAGCCGCGGCCCTTGAGGAACTGCGCGTATTCGAGGCTTGTGACCTGAATCTCGCCGCCGATGTCTTTGGCGCCCTGTCCCCATTTGAGCTCGATGACGACCTTGTCGCCGTACTTTTCGATGAGATATTCCGCGACGCCGTTGCGCGTGTCCTCCACGTTCATCTGGACGATGATCGCGCCGTAGCCGTCGTAATAGCGCAGATACACGTCAATGCGGCGCTCAAGCTCCGGGGCGGATTTGATCCTGCCGTTTTCGAGGATCGATTGCTTGTCCACGCCGACGACGTTTTCGCCGATGACGATCGGGAAGCCGACGATAGCCGCGCCGACGGCGAAGGACTCCCAATATTTCGCGGCGATAAACGTAGAGCCGAGCGCGCCGGTCATTATGGGAGCGCGGGATTTTGTGATGACTTCATTTCCGAAAGACGTCTCGACGGAGACATTCGGGAAAATGCAGTCGTCCGCGTTGTTTGACGCGATGCCGTGCGCGCCGTAGTTGTAGCCCTGGATGCGGAGGTTGTTGTAGCACACGCCGATGTGGTTGATGTTCGAGCTGCCCGCCGTCACGGCGCCGAAATCGCGCGGGTAGAGCATTTTGCGGCCGCGAAGCGTGCTCATCCACGTTTCGCATTTGCCCCGACAGTCCGCCCGACAGAGCGTGCAGAGCCCGGATTCCGCGGGATTCCCCCGGTTTGCGGTGTTTAGAACGTCGTTGTTCTTTTGGTACTGGATCATAATTATCCCTTTCCGTTATAAAATTATTTTCATATACGCCTTCGTATATAAAAACCTGGTTTGCGGCGGCGCTTGCCGGCCGATTTTCCGCCCGGTACGCCGTATTGCGCGTCAGTATACCATATATAAGGCGGAATTTCCACAATTATTTGCATATTTTTTCGCGCCGCGGCGTCGCGGCTAATGCCGCGTTCCCCGTGCGCGCACGCACGTTAAATCACACGTCCGCCCGCTACGCGGGTTACAAAAAATTTTTGTAGACAACGGAAACGCGGTGTGGTATCATATCCGCGGTATTCTCGAAAGGCAAATATTTTCGGAAATACCGAGCAGAGTAGGGCCTTATGCGTGAAGTGCCGGACGGGATGGGGAGTTGCCCGCCGGACGAAGGGAACAGCGGAGTAAAAAAGCGCCGCCGCCCACGATATGAGGTTCGCGCCCGCTGCCGCATAGTGGTG
>JAISFB010000029.1 GCA_031263805.1 Oscillospiraceae bacterium | reverse complement strand
GACCTCGCCGTTTAATATCATGGCGCGGAGCGTGTCGGACGCCACGGCCGCCGCGTCCACGTCGCCGTTGACAACGGCCATAACGCTGTTTTGGTGCTTGCCCGAGAACGTCACCGACGAGAAGAACGTCCCGTTTGTGTGGAAGTCCTCGTTCGTTTTGCCCGGAAAGGCGTTCATGAATTCAAGCGTTGGGACATAGTTCCCGGAGGTGGACGCGGGATCGACATACGCGAAGGATTTTCCCTCTAAGTCGGCGAGCGCCTTGACGGGGCTGTCCGGCCTCGCTATTATCAGCGAGGTGTAGCCTGTGAGCGCCTTGTCCCCCTCCGGCGCGGCCAGAACCATCGCCTCCGCGTTGGAGCGGTCGTGCGCCTGTACGTAGGAGACGGGCCCGTAGCTGGCGATATCGGCGTTCTTCGTGCGCATCGCCTCTACGACGGCGTTGTAATCCGCGGCGTTTATCTCCGTGACCTTTATCCCGAGGTACGCCCCGAGCTCCTCGTGCAGGTGCCCGCGGCTCTCGTTGTACTCCTCGCTGCCCTCGTTGGGCAGATAGCAGACGACGAGCTCGGAAACCGTGTCCTTGTACGACGGCTCGCTTGCGGAGATGTTTTCCGGAGTGCTTGCCCCGGCGGGCGTTTGTGACGGCGCAGAGGCGGGATTCCCGCCGCAGGCGGACGCCGAGAGCAGGGTTGCGGACGCGAGAATGGCTGAGAGCAGTTTTTTCAGATGACGCATGATTTTTCCCCTTTTACATTAAAAATTGTTTTTCACAGCCCGCCGGCGCGCCCGTTCGGGCGCTGATAACAATTATGCGCCTATGGCGCGGGCCGGCTTTAAGTCAAATATAAACGCCGCGTGTAAAATCCGCATTCGCGGCGGGGTAAAAGCTGCGTAAAATAAAGGGACGGCGGCGAGACGGCGAAAAAAAGCAAAAAAAAATGAGCCCGTCGTTCCGGCGGGCTCCCGTAAAAAGAGAGGGAAGGAAAATGATCGCGGTGCGACGCGTCGCCGCGTCCACCTCCGATGCTTATATAATAACTCTTGAATGTAGCTATACTGTTACAAATTTCTGAATGTTTTGTTAAGATTTATTTATTCACATAGGCGCTACTCGCTTCCGCGCTAATTCTCCAGCTCGCGCACCGTCGTGCCGGCTTTATGTATTTTCACGAGATACAGCTCGCCCGGTTCGAGAGGGCCGAACAGGAATTGCCCGTCCTCGTCCGTAAACTGCCTGTCGATGAAGCTTCTGTCTCCGGCGCGCAGCAGCAGTACGAGCGCGTCCGGGGACGGAGAGCCCCCGTCGGACGTCACCGTCCCGCATATAGCCGGCTGCGCCTCCGCGCGCAGCGTCACCTTTGTCTCAATGTGAGAGCCCTCGCCGGGCTTGAAGTAAAATTTCGCGTTTGAGGCCATCGCGTTATCCCCCGAAGCTGTTTTTTTGCGTGTTGAGAAAAATATATAATATTCTATTGCGCACGCACGGCCTTTGTGCTATACTGCAAGAAAAAACAGGAGGCGCTAATTATGACCGTAGAACAAGCGATAAAAGAAAGGCGTAGCGTGCGAAGCTATTTGCCGAAGACAGTCGAGGAGGAAAAGCTGCTCGCGGTGCTGGAAGCCGGGCGGCTTTCCCCGTCCGCAAAGAATCAGCAGCAATGGAAATTCATCCTCGTCCGCGATCCGGAGAAGCTTAAATTGCTTTTGGAGGCGTCGGAGGGGCAGCGCAGCGTAGAGGAAGCGCCCGCGGCGATAGTCGCCTGCGCGAGCGCGGATTACACGATGCTCTGCGGGGAGCGCACGGCGCCGATCGACACCTCTATCGCGTTTTCGTCCATGCTCCTGCGGGCATATGAGCTCGGCCTCGGCACATGCTGGCTCGGAAGATTCCGCGCGGATATCGTAAAAAGCGCGCTCGGCATACCGGATAACGTCGAGGTCGTCGCCGTCACGCCGATAGGCTATCCCGCCGAAACGCCGGAGGCTCGTCCGCGCAAAACACTCGCCGAGGTCGCGTCCTTCGACAAGTACGAGTGACACAAAAAACGCTTATCAACAAATTTATATAAATTATTGGAGGAACAAGCTTATGTCTATCAGAGTCGTCGCGGGAAATTACGTCAGGGAGGACGCGGTGGAGGAATACCTCGCCGCCGTCAAAGAGCTCGTTGAGAAAACCAACGAGCTGGACAAGGGGTGCGTCAGCTATCAGCTCGCGCGGGACCTTTCGGACCCGCTGCACTTCGCCGTCATCGAGGAATGGGAGGATCAGGCGTCGCTCGACGCGCATATGAAGGCCGAGCATTTCACGCGCATCATCCCCGAGCTCGGCAAATTCGGAAGCGGCAAGCAGGGCGGCATCGCACTCTATGAGCGCGTGTATTGAGCGCGCATACAAAAGAAAGGAATCACAACTATGAAAATCCAAGAATCCGCTGAAAACTATCTCGAAACCATCCTCGTCCTCGGGCTCAACGGCGACCCCGTGCGCTCCGTGGACATCGCGAACGAATTGCACTTTTCCAAGCCCAGCGTTTCTATCGCGATGAAAAATCTGCGTATGGGCGGATATGTCCAATTCGGCCCGTCCATGCACGTTTTGCTGACACCGAGCGGGCGCGAGATCGCCGAGCGTATGTACGAGCGGCACGTATTTCTTACCGATTGGCTTACATCCATCGGCGTGGACGAGGCCGTCGCCGCGCGCGACGCGTGTAAAATGGAGCACGTTGTGAGCGTCGAGAGCTTTGACGCCATCAAGAGCTTCGCGAAAAAGCACCCCTCGCACTGAGCCCGGCGCTCAATTCTCAATTTTCAAGCATCCCGGCGGAATATTTCGGAGATGCGGGAATTCGCCTCCGACGGATCGATACCGAGCGCTGTGAGCAGCCTCAATTCGTCGGAGGCGCCGAGCCCGTGCGGGACTCCGTGCGCTCCGGAATCGCTGCCGGAGGCTATCAGCGCGCCTTTTGCGCTGGCGTAGTCTAACATCTCGCCGTGGCGCGATAAAACGGCGCGGAGAGCCTTTTCCGAAAAGCTCCGTTGCCGCGCGGCGCGCGCGGGGTCTAACAGATTTGCGACAGGGGAGAGCGTCGGAGTCCATATAATGCCCGTTTCGGCGAGCATATCCGCGCCCTCACGGTCGATCCAAAAGCCGTGCTCTAAGCTTGATATCCCGGCTTCAAGCGCGTTTTTGATGTTTTCCGCGCCGTTGCAGTGCGCCATAACGCGCAAGCCCTCTCCGGACGATATGCGGACGAGCTCCGCCGTTTCGCCGCGGCTTATCGCGTTGCCGATTACGCTTCCGTCCGTGCTGAAATCGAGCATACCGGAAACAGCTATTTTTATGAAATCCGCGCCCCGGCGTTTCGCGGCGAGGATAAGCTCGCGCGCCTGCTTCATATCGCCGTAGGCTTTTCCGTAAAGCTCTCCGTAATATCCCGCGCGGTGTATTATGAAATCGGGCGTGCGGTAGTCTATGCCGTATTCAGGCGCAAGCTTTTTTGCGAGAAGGGAAACGCCGAATTTATCTCCGCCGTCGCGGAAGAACTTGACGCCGTGCTCTCGCAGCGCGCTGAGCGCCGAGCGTACAGAAAGCTCGTCAGGGTGCGCGGCATGGCGCGCCGCAGCGGCGGCGTAGCTGACGCCGTCCGCCATTATGTGCCCGTGGCATTCATATTTTATATCGATCTCTCCTATTATTAAAATCTTGTCTTAATTAAATAAATCCGTTTTCGGCGAGCCATTCGGCGGCGGGCGCGGATTTTATCGATTCGATAGCGTATGTGGCGGAATCCGGCAAAAGCGACGTCAGCCGATCCAGAACGTATCGCATATCGATGAGCCCGTCCCCCGGCGGATTGTGATCGTCCCACTGCCTGTAGTTGTTGTGGATGTGCACGTGCGCGGTATACGGCGCGGTAACGTCTATCCACTTATCTATCGGCGTATCCGAAACTATGGTGTTCGCGTGCCCGATATCAAAACACAGGCGGAAGCGCGGGTCGTCAATCTCGCGGACAATGCCGGAGAGCAGCTCCGGAGAATCCTCCATCACGTTTTCAAGCAGCAGCGTGAAATCCTCCGGCAATTCACACAATAGCTCGCGCCAGAACGCGACGCTCCGCTCGTGAAAATACTCCTTGAAATATATCAGCGGAACGTAGCCGGAGTGAACGACGATACGCTTCGCGCCGTATTCCGGCGCGAGCTTGAAGGTTTGCCGGTACCGCGTCTTCGCGACGTCGAGCACGAGCGGGTCGATAGCCGCCGGGCAGAGCTCGTTGAACGGCGCGTGAAACGTAACGCTTTTTATCCCGTCGATTTCCGCGCGGACCTTTGCGTCCCATTCGGGAAACGCCCCGTCCATATTCATCGCGGTGCAAAACTCCGCGATCTCAAGGCCGAGGCCGTATTTTAGCGCCGTAGCCCGCGCGTCCTCCGCGACGGTGGATATATGCAGATTTTTTATTTTCATATTTATGACCATTCCTTTCGTTACACTACAGGCACAAAATGACTATGAAAAGGAATTGTCATAATGTGCGTGTTTTGCGGTTGCCCATACGGGCGAGCAAAACGCACTGAAATTATCGAAGTTTGAACTTGTTTCAAACTTGCCACCTCTTTAACTATGCGTACATTGTACCCCTCAAAAGCGCCGGCGTCAAGCGGCACTATCAGGCGGCGCGTCCGTTACAACAGAAAGGCCGGTTCGTAAAATGGATTTTTCAAAAGTAAACTCCGATATCCCGGAGGAAGACTCGAAAGCGCGGGAGCTTGCCCGGACGCGGTGGAACTCGGTGGCAAAGCCGCTCGGCTCGCTCGGACTGCTTGAGGACGCCGTGGAGCGTATAGCGGCTGTCACAGGCACTCCCGACGTTCGCATAGACCGCCGCGCGGTGCTCGTTTTGTGCTCCGACAACGGCGTCGTGGCCGAGGGAGTAACCCAGTCCGATTCGTCGGTCACAATGCTCGTCGCCGAAAATCTGACGAAAAAACGCACGTCCGTGTGTCTTATGGCGGCGTCCGCCCGCGCCGACGTGTTCCCTGTGGATATGGGGATGAACGACGCGCCCGCGTTCGGCGGAATGCTCTCTTTCCGCGCCGGGAACGGCACTGAAAACCTCCGCCGCGGGCCGGCTAT
>JAISFB010000003.1 GCA_031263805.1 Oscillospiraceae bacterium | reverse complement strand
AAGCGACGATGGCGCCGCCCCCGCAGGGGGGCGGCGCAAAAAACCGCCTGTTAAGGCGGTTTTTTCACTATTGAATTCGTGCGCAACGGCCTCAGCCCGCCGCAACCTTTCGCGCCGCTTGCGGCGCTCTCCGTTGCCGCTCCGCCCACCGACGCTCCAACTCGGCGAGCGTGGCAACAGCCATTTCGCGTATCTCTTCGCGCGGATAGACAGCTTGCAGACGTAAACCTTCGGCCATATCGTCATACGGGATACGGTCATCAAATCCCGCGGGCGGCTCATCCGGATAGAGCACCCAGCCAAGAAGCTCTTTATCAATTTTTGACATTACTATAACTCCCCCTTAGTATAAAGATAACCGATTCCTCGGCGTTTTCAACGAGCCACTTATCCATCTCATCACCCATTATGTCAAATAGCCGATTCCGGTATTCATCCCCCACGCGCTTAACGCCACTTTCCAGTTCTTCTTGCAGCATTATGTCGGCAGCCTTTTGATATGAGCCTACGTTCTCTTCCGTCATCACGTTTGCAATAGACCGGTTGATTTCCTCGGAATTTTCCCGCAAACTGAAAAATGTCCCTTGCGGCGTGCTCACCCGAACCTCTTTTGCCTCACTTCCGATAAATGAGTGTATGTCTTCGAGCGTGAAAGTCCGGCCGCCGGGGTGGTTGTGCGTGAACACGTTATCCTTGAACAGCGCTAAATCTGCTACAGGGGTATCGACCTGATGATCTGTACCGCCATACTCCCGCAGCACAGTTCCGCCCGACGTGAGCAGCGTGCCGACCTCGTAATCAAGCCCCTGTTTTGCTTTCTCTATAGCCTGTAACGATTCGTTCAGCCCACTCAATTCGGCACCGCCTCCGCTATTTATCATACCACAGCTTTCATTGAACGTCAATCACAATTTACCGCCATCGCACAAGCGCGTTCCCCGCGGCGAGGCGCGCTTAAAACGCCGCTCTGCCGGGATAATACGCCGAATCGCCGAGCTGTTCCTCAATTCTCGTAAGTTGGTTGTATTTCGCGACGCGGTCGGTGCGGCTCGGCGCGCCGGTTTTTATCTGACCGGCGGCGACGGCGACGGCGATGTCGGCTATCGATGTGTCCTCCGTCTCCCCGGAGCGGTGCGAGACGACGGCGGTGAAGCCCGCGCGGTGCGCCGTGCTTATGACGTCAAGCGTTTCCGTCAGCGTTCCGATTTGATTCGGCTTTATGAGTATCGAGTTTGCCGAGCCAAGCGCAATGCCCTTTTTCAGTCGGCTTGTGTTCGTGACGAAAATATCGTCGCCGACGAGCTGGAGCTTTGCGCCAAGCGCGTCGGTCAGCAGCTTCCAGCCGTCCCAATCGTCTTCCGCCATGCCGTCCTCGATGGAGATTATCGGGTAACGGGCGGCGAAATCCGCCCACATTGACACCATATCGGCGCGGGTCTTCACCTCGCCGCGCTTGGGCAGCCGGTACAGCCCGTCCTTTTCGTCAAACCAATCGGAAACGGCGGGGTCCAGCGCAATTAAGAAGTCCTCGCCGGGGATGTAGCCGGCTTTTTCTATCGCGTTCGTAAGCGCGCGCAGCGCGTCCTCGTCGCTGTCAAGGTCCGGCGCGTACCCGCCCTCGTCGCCGACGCCGCAGGGCGGGATTATCGTTTTCAGCGTGTGAAAAACCTCGGACGACATGCGCAGAGCCTCGCGGAAGTTTTTTGCCGATACGGGCATTATCATAAATTCCTGAATATCGACGCTGTTGTCGGCGTGCGCCCCGCCATTGAGCACGTTTAGCATCGGCACGGGGAGCGTGCAGGCACCCGCGCCGCCCAAGTATCTGTACAAGGGAAGACGCAGCGATTCCGCCGCAGCGCGCGCCGCCGCCAGCGATACCGATAAGCTCGCGTTCGCGCCGAGCCTTGATTTATTCTCCGTGCCGTCGAGCGCGATGAGCGCCGCGTCGAGCCCGCGCTGGTCAAGCGCGTTTTTTCCGATAAGCGCCGGCGCTATCAGCTTATTTACATTGCCGACGGCGTTCAGAACGCCCTTGCCCAAATAGCGGGATTTATCGCCGTCGCGCAGCTCCGCCGCCTCGAATTTCCCGGTGGATTTACCGGACGGAACTATCGCCCGCCCGAGAGTTCCGTCCGCGAGCGTTATTTCGGTCTCCACCGTGGGATTCCCGCGCGAATCGAGCACCTCGCGCGCGTGTATGCTTACGATTTCCAAAAAAATATTTATATTAATGTCGGTCAGCTCCTTAAGGATTGTAATAATATTTCAAAATCGAAATATTTTGCATAATTACAACGGCGCGATCAGAGATTCGCCCGTCATTTCGGCAGGCTTTTCCACGCCGATTATTTGCAGCATTGTCGGGGCGATGTCCGCAAGCCTGCCGCCGGGGCGCAGACGCGCGTCCGCGCCTATCAGAATAAACGGCACGGGATTAGTCGTGTGCGCCGTGAACGGCGTCACTCCGTCGTCCGAGAGCATCTTGTCCGCGTTGCCGTGATCCGCCGTGACGATCGCGACGCCGCCGAGCTCACGCACGGCCTCAAGCGTTATGCCGACGCATTCGTCCACGACCTCGGCGGCTCTGACGGCGGCCTTTATAACGCCTGTGTGCCCTACCATATCGCAGTTGGCGTAGTTGATTATGACGACGTCGTACTTGCCGGAGCGGATGCGGCGCGCCGTCTCCGCCGCTATCTCATACGCGCTCATTTCCGGCTTTAAGTCAAACGTCGCGACGTCGGGCGTCGGGATCAAAACGCGGTCCTCGCCGGGGAATACTGTTTCCTCGCCGCCGTTGAAGAAGAACGTGACGTGCGCGTACTTTGTCGTCTCCGCGATGCGAAGCTGCGTCATACCGAGGGACGACGCGAGCTCGCCGAAAATGCCGGACAGAGCTTTTGGCGGGAACGCCGTCAGGACGTTCGGAACGGCCTCGTATTCCTTCGTGCAGACGTAGGTCAGCGGGAAGAAGCCTTTTTCGCGCTTGAAGCCCGTAAAATCCGGGTCTGTGAACGCGCGCGTCAGCTCGCGCATTCTCTCGGGGCGGAAATTGAAGCAGATCACAGAGTCGTTTTCCGTGATCTCAGCTCCGCGGGCCGTGACGACGGGCAGCATAAATTCGTCCGTGACGCCCTCGGCGTAGGATTTTTCGACGGCCGCCGCGGGCGCCGGCTCAAATTTCCCTTTTCCGAGAACCATGGCGTTGTACGCGAGCTCGACGCGCGGCCACTGCGAATCGCGATCCATCGCGTAATACCGCCCCATTACCGTGGCGATGACGGCGCCCGTCTCGCGGCAGCGGGCCTCGGCCTCGCGTATGAAATCGAGTCCCGAGCGCGGGGGCGTGTCGCGCCCGTCGAGAAAGCAGTGCAGATATACGCGTTTGAGTCCCCGCCGCCGCGCAAGCTCTAAAAGCGCCCACGCGTGCGTGTTGTGGCTGTGCACGCCGCCGTCTGACATCAGCCCGATCATATGCAGCGCGGAACCGTGTTCCACGCAATTGTCCATCGCCTTTATATACGCCGAGTTTTCAAAAAAATCGCCGTCCCGTATGCTTTTCGTGATGCGCGGCAGATCTTGATACACGACGCGTCCCGCGCCTATGTTCGTATGCCCGACCTCGCTGTTGCCGATTTGTCCGGGCGGAAGCCCGACGTCCTCGCCGGAGGCGGACAGCTGTGTGTGGGGGTACGACGCGAAAAGCCCATCGAGCACGGGCGTGTCGGCAAGGCTTATGGCGTTGGACGGCGAGGGCGGCGCGAGGCCGAAGCCGTCCATAATTATCAGTACCAGCGGGGCTTTCATTCAACTCTCCTCATTTAACTTTTCTCCGCCGCGGCGAGCTCCGCCGCAATTTTAATTATTTCGCAAAATTCCGCCGCGTCGAGCGAGGCCGAGCCTATGAGCCCGCCGTCGATATCGGGCTGCGCGAGAAGCTCGGCGGCGTTGGACGAGCTCATCGAGCCGCCGTACAAAATCGATAGCTCCGCGCTCACGGCGCCGAAGCGCGCGCCTATCGCGCCGCGGACGGCGCGGCAAGCGTCCTGCGCGTCGATAGGCGACGCCGAAACGCCCGTGCCTATCGCCCAAACCGGTTCGTATGCGGCGGCAACGAGAGAAATTTCATCCGGCGAGAGCCCGTCGAGCGCGGCTGTTATCTGCGCCGAGATCACACGGAGCGTCTCGCCCCCCGCGCGCTCAGCCTCTGTTTCGCCGACGCAGATTATCGGATGAAGGCAAGAGTCAAGCGCGCGCTTCACCTTGCGCCGCACGGCGCCGTCCGTCTCGCCGTGGTATCTGCGGCGTTCGCTGTGCCCGATAAGCGCGTATCCCGCTCCGGTGGCGCGCAGCATTGCGGCGGACACCTCGCCCGTATACGCGCCGGAATCGCGCTCGCTGACGTCCTGCGCGCCGACCTCGATTTTCACTTTATTTTGCCGCTCTATCACCGCGGTGTGCCGATCCATTTCCGAGATGTACGTAAACGGCGGGAAGATGACGATGCGCACGCCGTCCGGCGCGGCGGAAAGCTTCGACACGTAATCCTTGATTTCCGGAGCGTTAAGCTTCCAGTTGCCGGCTATGATAAACTGTCTCATTATAACGACACCGCCCCCTGTATATCGCGGCGCGGACGGTCGAGCAGGCAGGCGACGCCAGGAAGCTCGCGCCCCTCAAGAAATTCAAGCGCGGCCCCGCCGCCCGTAGATATGTGCGTCACGCGGCGCTCAAGCCCAAACTGCCGGATTGCCGCCGCGGAATCGCCGCCGCCGACGATAGATACTATGTAAGGGTCCGTAATGGCGCCCGCGATCATACGCGTTCCGTTAGAGTATTCCGAAAGCTCAAAAACGCCCATAGGTCCGTTCCATACGACGGTTCCTGCGTCCTTTATGACGGATACGAACTCATTCGCCGCGCGCGGGCCGATGTCTAATCCCATCATCCCGTCCGGAATATCGTAGCTGTTGACGACGACGGAATCGAGGCCCCCGTCCGGACGGGCGGCGGCAAGCGAATCAGAGGGAAGAAATAATTTGACGCCGAGCCGCTGCGCCTTTACGAGCATATCGCGGGCCGCGTCAAGCTTATCGCCCTCGCAAAGCGACGCCCCGATTTTGCCCCCGCGCGCTTTTATGAATGTGTACGCCATCCCGCCGCCGATTATAAGCGCATTCGCTTTTTCGAGCAGATTGTCTATGACGCCGATTTTGTCGGAGACCTTCGAGCCGCCCAAGATCGCGACAAGCGGCGGCTTGGGCTCCGTCAGCGCGCCGCCGATATATTTCAGCTCTTTTTCAAGCAGAAGCCCGGCGGCGGAGGGCAGAAAACGCGATACGCCCTCGATGGACGCGTGCGCGCGGTGTACGCAGCCGAACGCGTCCTCGACAAAAAAATCGGCGAGAGAGGCGAGCGCGCGGGCAAATTCCGGGTCGTTGGCTTCCTCGCCGGGCTCGAAGCGCAGATTTTCAAGCAGCATAATTTCGCCGGGCTGCAAGGACTCGGCGAGCCGGCGGGAATCCTCGCCCGCGACGTCCCGCGACATTTTAACGGGCAGCCCCAGCAGCTCCGCCAAGCTTTTTCCCACGACCTCAAGGGAAAATTCCCGTTTGCGGTTTCCGTCCGGATTTTCTCCGGGCGCAGGCCTTCCGAGGTGCGAGCAGGCTATGACGGCGGCGCCGTTACTGAGCAGATAGCGTATCGTCGGCAGCGCGGCGGCGATACGTCCGGCGTCCGTTATAGTGCCGGCGGCGCGGTCGAGCGGGACGTTGAAATCGCAGCGCAGCAGAACTTTTTTTCCGCGAAGCTCTAAGTCGGATACGCTCATTTTGTCGAAGCTTGTTTCGC
>JAISFB010000131.1 GCA_031263805.1 Oscillospiraceae bacterium | reverse complement strand
CGCCATCGAAAAGCCCACCGGAACGACGCCGAGAGCTAAGGGCGTGTCCTGATTGGCCCACGAGATCGTCGCGATCCGCTCCGGTTTTTTCTCGATGACCGTCTCTCCGAAGGCGTGCGAAATTATAATGGGGTACTCGTCTCCGGTGGGCGGCGCGTCGTCCGGAGTGATGTCCGCAGCGCCGGACGGCGTCGGTTCGGCGGATGGCTCGGCGCTGTCTGTGGGGCTGCCGCCGTCAGGCGCGGCGACGGAGCAGGAGGCGGCTGTAAAGAGCAGGCAAGCCGCGAGGAGCAGGGAACAAAGCTTCATAGATTTCATTGGTGTGGTTTCTTCCTTTCAGTTTTGTCAGTTTTGTCAGTTTTGTCAGTTTTGAGACTCTTTTGAATTTTGCGCTTGAATTTTGCGATAGTAAAGGCTAACGCATGTTTACTATGATATCATATCATCGACAAACTTGTCAATACATTTTTCGTCCGGAGCTCTGAAATTTTCAATTTCATAAAATGTCATAAAATTAAAGAAGAAATCTCTGGGAATTTAGGCGGTTTTGTCGCTACGTGCGGAACAGGGCGCGATAAATCGCACCCGCGTTGCGGTTTCCCGCCGCGTCCCCGTAGGGGCGGATGGTGATCCGCCTGTTATGAGAACCGGCAGGGGCGCGGCGGGACGATTGCCATCGTCCCCTACGGTTCGGCATTACGGTGAATTCATAATTTCGGCAAGCGGCAAAAAACGCTTTACACGCGGGGGCGCCCGTGATATACTTGATTGGAAATTGTGTGATTAAAAAGGATATCTCTATGATAGAATTCGACGTATTCAAATCCCGCGCGCTGGCTCTGGAGCCGACTCTTAAAAATCTCGGCGCCGCGCTTAAATTGGACGATGCCGAGCGCGAGCTCGCGGAGCTCGAAAAGCAGAGCGAGGCGGAGGGCTTCTGGAGCGATCTCGAAAGCTCGCAGAAAAACCTCCGGCAGTCAAAGCATCTCCGCGTGAAGGTCGAAAGCTTCGGAAGGCTGAAACGCCGCTACGAAGATGTGACGACACTCATCGAAATGGCGCGCGAGGAGGACGACGCGGAGCTGCTGCCCGAAATAGAAACGGAGCTCGGCGCGTTTGAAACGGCGCTTGAGGACGCGCGGCTCGCGACGCTGCTGTCCGGCGAGCACGACGGGTGCGCCGCGATACTCTCGTTCCACGCCGGCGCCGGCGGCACAGAGGCGCAGGACTGGGCGCAGATGCTGTACCGTATGTACACGCGCTGGGCGGAGCGGCATGATATGAGCTATAAAATACTCGACTATTTAGACGGCGAGGAAGCGGGGCTTAAATCCGCGTCGATAGAGATCGACGGCGACAACGCTTACGGCTATCTGAAAAGCGAGGGCGGGATACACCGCCTCGTGCGCATATCGCCGTTCGATTCGTCCGGGCGGCGGCACACGTCGTTCGCCGCCGTGGAGGTGACGCCGCTTGTCCCCGACGACGTCGAGGTCGAGATCAGGCCGGAGGATTTGAAGGTGGACACTTACCGCTCGTCCGGCGCGGGCGGCCAGCACGTCAACAAAACGGAGTCAGCAATACGCATAACGCACGTGCCGACGGGCATAATCGTCGCCTGCCAGGTAGAGCGCAGCCAGCACCAGAACCGCGAGGTCGCGATGCGTATGCTGCGCAGTAAGCTCATCGAGATAAAAGAGCGCGAGCACCTTGAAAAAATCAGCGATATAAAGGGCGAGCAGATGAAAATTGAGTGGGGCAGCCAGATACGCTCCTATGTGTTTATGCCGTACACGCTCGTAAAGGATCACAGGACGGGCTTTGAGAACGGGAATATAAACGCCGTGATGGACGGCGAGCTCGACGGCTTCATAAACGCTTATTTAAGTATGTAGCGGCGCGCGGGCGAGTCTTTGTTACTCGTCCATAAGCCGTGAAACAGCCGATGCGGACCAATAACGGTTTGGCTTAAGCTGCTCACCAAATGCGTCTTTGCTGTAAATTACGGTCGGCTCGTTCGTGTTATCGACTATATGGAGAACGTCGCACAGATCAATAAGCCGGGGAATATTGGCGAGCGCTTTCGCGTAGCGGCTGCGAATCTTATCGGGCGGAACACTGTGTCCGCCGGAAAGCTCGCGGCTGCGAACGCGGAACACGTTCAGCTCCGCGCTCGCCGTAAGCACAAACACGCCCTCTATCCGATAGCCCGCTGTCTTTGCCCTCGCAAGCAAATCGAGATTGCGAGGCGTTGACAGCACGGTCTCAAAGGTAAAAGAACGGCGCTCCGCGAGGCAAAGCTCGCGTAGCCGCTCCGCCTCCTGCGCCGCGTCCAAATCAGACACGCCGCGCTTTGCTTTGATGTCATCGGCGTTTATATACAGCCCGACAGTCTCCCACGCCGACGTGACGGAGCTTTTACCGGAACCGTTCGGGCCCGCGAACACCAATATGCGCGGAGAGTCATTCGAGTTCATAGGATACCTTGCCGTCCGGGTATTCAAGGTAGGGACGGTTCTGCTCATCGTCAAACAACGCTATCGGAGCGTTTAGCCGAATAGAATTGCCCACGCTCGCGTTGACCGCTCTTCGCATTTGCGCGTCAAGCGGATCGTCCGCAATTTCAAGCGCAAACGGAATTGACCTGCTCTGAGCACCGCGGGTAAGGAAGATATTGATACCCGCGCTCATAGTCATTCCAAGCGCGTTAAACACGGATTCCGCGCTCCGCTTTGTCGCGCTGTCGATGCGAACACTTAATCTTGTCTCTGTCATAACGCGCCTCCAAATTAGCACATGTCCATTATGCGCCCATCGTACATCCGTTGTCAAGACAAAATTTCATTTTTACATTTTTTTATATTCAGCGCGCGGGGCCGCGCGAGAACAGCGTGCCCACCGCGAGGCCGTCGAATATGTCGTATATGGCGCCGGGATTCTCGCCGTTCGCCAGGACCATGTCTATGCCGCTGTCGAACGCGA
>JAISFB010000143.1 GCA_031263805.1 Oscillospiraceae bacterium | reverse complement strand
CGTGGTTTGAGCTCACGGCGGAGGAGATACTGCCGAAATCGTATAAATGCCCGCACTGCGGCGGGGAGCATTTCACAAAGGAGACCGACACGCTCGACGGTTGGTTCGACTCCGGCTCGACGCACGCCGCCGTCCTGTCGCGGCGGGAGGAGCTGCGCTTTCCGGCGGATATTTATTTAGAGGGCGGCGACCAGTACCGCGGCTGGTTCCAGTCGTCGCTGCTGACGAGCATAGCCACGCGCGGCGCGGCGCCGTACAGGCGGATAATCACGCATGGCTGGACCGTTGACGGCGACGGTAGGGCCATGCACAAGTCGCTCGGGAACTCCGTGGCGCCGGAGGAGGTCATCAAGGAATACGGCGCGGACATCCTGCGGCTGTGGGTGTCGTCATCCGATTACACGTCAGACGTGCGCATATCGAAAAATATCTTCAAGCAGCTGTCCGATATATATCTTAAAATACGCAACACGGCGCGGTATATCTTAGGCAACCTAGACGGCTTTGACCCCGGCTCGCTCACGCCGCCGGAGGATATGGAGGAGCTCGACAGATGGGCGCTCTCGCGGCTCGATGCGCTCGTTCGCCGCGTGCGCGAGAGCTACGACAAATACGAATATCATCCGATATATCACGGCATACACAACTTCTGCGCCGTGGAGATGTCGAATTTCTATTTCGACGTCATAAAGGATCGGCTCTACTGTGACGCCGTGGATTCCGCCTCGGGCAGGAGCGCCCGGAGCGCCATCTATATCATTCTTGACTCCCTGACGAGGATGATAGCGCCGATACTCGCGTTCACATCTGAGGAGATATGGGCGGCAATGCCGCACCGCGCCGGGCACGATTCCGCGAGCGTCCTGCTTAACGATATGCCGTCTCCGGACGCGCGGTATTGCCTTGACGCGGCTACGGAGGACAAGTGGGAAAAGCTGCTGGGCCTGCGCGGCGCCGTTAACAAGGCGCTTGAGCTCGCGCGCGCTGACAAGGTCGTCGGCAAGTCTTTGGACGCCGAGGTGACGCTTTTCTTGTCCGGCGAAGCCAATATCGAATATGGTAGCGCGCTTGACGGCTGCGACCTCGCGAAGCTTTTCATCGTCTCAAAGGCCGATATCGCCGAGGCTGACTCTGAAAGCCCGTCCGACCCGGCGCAAAACGCCCTTCCCGGCATCTCGGTTTCCGTCCGCGCGTCCGAAGCGCCGATGTGCGCGCGCTGCTGGACGCACGACGCGCGCGTCGGTGAGAACGTGGAACACCCGGAGCTTTGCCCGCGTTGCGCCGAGGCCGTCGCCGCGTATAAGGAATTGTCATATTGATGGCTCTGTATTTCGTATTCGCCGGGCTAATCGCGGCGCTTGACAGGCTTTTTAAGCTGTGGGCGGCAAAAACACTCGCGCCGGGGCAGGTTTTTGAGCTCATACCCGGCGTTTTGCGCCTGACGTATGCCGAAAATACCGGCGCGGCGTTTTCTATGCTGTCGGATATGCGCTGGCTGCTCGTCGCCGTGTCTGGCGCGGCGGCAGTCGCGCTCGTGTTTGTGATCTTGACGTACAAAAACGGCGGCGTGCGCCTCTCGGCGGCGGCGATACTCGGCGGCGCCGTCGGCAATCTGATCGACAGGATCGCGACGGGCCGTGTCATAGATATGTTCGAGCCCGAGTTTGTCAATTTCGCCGTGTTCAATATAGCGGACACGTTCATCACTCTCGGCGGTATAGCTCTCGTCATTTTGGTGCTAATCTCGGCGGCGCCGGACGGAAAGGCGCGGCGTCTCCGGAACGCCGCCGATAAGGCGACGGTCATCCTCGACGCTCCCGCCGCCGAGGACGGAGAAGAGCTCACGGAGGAGCGTATTTTAGAGGAATATTATAGGGATATGGAAATGGAGCGAGGCGGCGATGGCGGCGGCAACGGAAATAACGGCGCTTGACGTAGACGCCGGAGCTCGGCTCGACGTCCTGCTCGCGCGGAGCGTTCCGGGGCTGACGCGCTCGGCGGCGCAGCGGCTTATCGCCGAGGGCGGCGTCGCGGTTCGCGGCGATAAGCCGTTGCGGAAAAACAGCCGCGCGCTCCCCGGCGAAGCTTACCGCGTGACGCTGCCGGAGCCGGAGCCCGCGGAGGCGCTTTCACAAAACATCCCGCTTGATATCGTATACGAGGACGCTGACGTGATCGCCGTGAACAAGCCGCGCGGGATGGTAGTCCACCCCGCGCCGGGGCACCGCGACGGCACGCTTGTAAACGCGCTTATATATCACTGCGGAGACAGCCTGTCCGGAATAGGCGGCAAGCTCCGTCCCGGGATAGTCCACAGGATAGACCGCGACACCTCCGGGCTCGTCATAGCCGCGAAAAACGATTTTTCGCATACAAGACTCGCCGCGCAATTATCCGCTCACACGCTTGCGCGGGTTTACGAGACCGTCGTAAAAGGTGCGCTGTCCCCGGAGAGCGGCGCGGTCAGCGCCCCGCTCGGGCGGCATAAGACCGACCGTAAGCGCCAAGCCGTGACGCCGTCAGGCCGCGCCGCCGTAACGCATTACGAAACGCTCACGCGCTATCCCGGCTTCACCCACGCGCGCTGCCGCCTTGAGACGGGCAGGACCCACCAGATACGCGCGCATATGGCGCATATCGGGCGCCCGATACTCGGCGACGAGATGTACGGCGGGCGCGACGCGCGCTTCCCGATGCTCTGCGTCGGCGACAGGCAGGGGCAGTGCCTTCACGCGCGGGAGCTGCGCTTTATACATCCGCGCACGGGCGCGGAAATTCGCCTTGAAACGGCGCTGCCGGAATATTTCGCGAGAACGCTGGAAAAGCTGTCTGAGCTGTGAGCGCAAAGCTCGGCAATCTATTATGGAACCGGAGGCTGTGCAGTGAACATCCCCAATATAACATATATTTTAGCGGCGCTGACGATCATCGGGACCGGCGCTTTTTTCGCTTACTATTTCGCGTCCGACGCCCCGAGGCTCGGCACGACGGAGTGGATCGACCGCGCGATATATAAGCCGCGCTTCCGCTTTCGCTTCGTCTCGCACCCGATGGACAGGGGCGACGTTGTTCCGCTCGCCGTCATACTCGCGGTGTTTATGTTCGCGTCGTTTTTCAAGCTCGGGGATTTCAGCGCGCCGCAGACGTTTCACAGGTTCACGGGCGACGCGCCGTATGTGACGGCGGAGCTTGCTCAAACCGCGCCCGTGACGAAAATAATGTTCTATACAGGTATGTACACGGGCGGCTACACGCTGTCCTACTCGGCGGACGGCGAAAACTGGACGGAGTTTTCGGAAGCCTCAGAAAGCGAAAGCGAAGGCGATGCCAACGAGAACGGCAAGCCCCCGATGGAGCAGACGCACGCCGATCTGTTCAAATGGCGCACCGCCGCGATAGGCGAGGGCTTTGAAGCGAAATTTCTGCGCTTCGCGGCGACGAACACCCCCATCGAGCTCGGCGAGCTGGCAATTTACGCGGACGGCGACAGGCTTCTCTCACCCTCCGGCCTCCCGAAAGAACTCAAGGACGAGCGCGAGATGATCCCGGCGCGCGCGTCGTATATGAACAGCATGTATTTTGACGAGATATATCACGGCCGCGCGGCGTTTGAGACGATACGCAATGAATACCCGTATGAGACGGTCCACCCGCCCCTCGGCAAAACGATAATTTCGCTGGGCGTGGAGCTTTTCGGGATGACGCCGTTCGGCTGGCGCTGTATGGGGACGCTTTTCGGTGTCGGTATGCTCGCCGTGCTCTATGTCATTCTTAAAAATCTGTTCGGCAAGCGTATAGTCGCGATTTGCGGGACGCTGCTTTTGGCGTTCGATTTTATGCGCTTTACGCAGACGAGGATCGCCACGGTGGACACCTACGCCGTGTTTTTCATAATGCTCTCGTATCTGTTTATGCACAGGTATATATCGCGCGAGCCGGACGCGCCTTGGCGGGGCTCCATACGTCCGCTGGCGTTTTCGGGGCTGTTCTTCGGGGTTGGCGCGGCGTGTAAATGGATCGTTATCTACGCCGGGGCGGGGCTTTTCGTTATGTTTATAATGAAGCTCGTCTCCGACTACAGGAATTGGGCGGAGGACGGCGAGCCCGGCGGCTACAGCGAGCGCGTTGTAAAGACGCTTTTGGCCGCGGCGCTGTTTTTCATCGCGATTCCCGCGATAATTTACTGCCTAAGCTACATCCCGTTCGGCACGGCAAGCGGAATGACGCTGCGCGGCGGAATGCTGTGGGATCCCAAATACTATGAAATGATCTGGCGCGTCCAGGTAAACACGTTCACATACCACAGCAAGGGCGTGCTTGACGCGACGCATCCGTATTCCTCGTGGTGGTATCAGTGGATCGCGGACGCGCGGCCTATACTTTATTATCTCGACAGTATGCCCGGCGGGATGAAATCCTCGTTCGCGGCGTTCGGGAACCCGCTCGTATGGTGGGGCGGCATCGCGGGAATTGGCGCTATGGTATACCGCGTTTTACGGTATAAGGACGCGCGCGCGTTTTTGATTGTCCTCGGCTTTTTATCGCAGATAGTCCCGTGGCTGTTCGTGAAGCGGATCGTTTTTGTGTATCACTATTTCCCGTCAACGGTTTTTCTAATTCTCGCGCTCGCGTATATGTTCGATACGCTCGTTGAGCGAGCCGGGGCGCGAGGCCGCCGCGTTATCACGGCGTTCACCTCTTGGGCGGGAGCGCTTTTCGTGATCTTCTTCCCCGCGATCTCCGGAATAGCCGCGCCGGGGACGTATTTTACAAACGTGCTGCGCTGGTTCCCGAGCTGGCCGTTTTAACGGCGGCGCGCGGGGAACGTGGCGGATGCAGCGTATCCCGTGCCCGCAGGCGCGTTAAATCAAACGTCCGCACGCGTGCGTGCGGCGCGACGCGATTTATCGCGCCCTGTTGCGATCCGTATTAAAATTTGCCCAAAAAATCAGACAAATATTTTACCATTGAAAACCCCGTCAGGATTTGATAAAATATGCGGGACGGTCGCCAGATACGCGAAACGCAACACGCTCTGTCACGCCGTCGCTTCGTCGCGCCTCCGGCGCGTTATCTATCGCGCTTTGCGCGACGTCATTGTTAGGACGCACGGCTTTGCCGGGCGACGCGCGCACGCACGTTAAATCAATTGAAGAGTCCGGCCCCGCCGGACTCAAGAGGTAATTATGAAAAGAAGAATAATCGCCGCCGCGCAGGCGGCGCTGCTTATATTATCGCTTGTGTTTTCAATAAACACAGGAGCTCTCGCCGCCGACGTCGGCAGCGCCAAGTACATAAACACAAAGCAGCTCGCCGAGAATTTAAGCTACGTCAACACGGTTTACTGGAACGACGAGCTTGGCCGGCAGGAGAGCTACGTCCTGCGCTCGCGCC
>JAISFB010000126.1 GCA_031263805.1 Oscillospiraceae bacterium | reverse complement strand
TGTTTTCACGGACGACCGGCGAAGCGGACGCCCCCTCGCGCCGCAGGGCGGAGGACGCGATATGCGCCAGCCCGCCGCCGCCGAGTATCAGCGCCTTTTTTCCGCGCAGCTCCGGGATTCTGCTTTTCAGCGAACGGACAATACCGAGCCCGTCGGTGTTGTGCCCGGAAAGCCCGCCGTCCCTCGACACCACCGTGTTGACCGCGCCGCATTCCAGCGAAATATCGTCCCGCTCCGCGAGATACGGCAGCACCGCCTTTTTCAGCGGCATCGTGACGTTGAAGCCGCGAAGCCCGCCGCGCCGCGCTTCGGCGATAAAGGCTTCAAGCGTTTCGCTCGTGACCTCGCGCTTTTCGTACTCGATATCGAGCCCGAGCGTTTCGGCGAAACGCCGGTGAATGAACGGCGACAGGCTGTGCCCCACCGGAGAGCCGATCACGGCAAGCTTTATCTTCTCAGCCATTTTCCGCATCCTCCGAAATAATATTCAGCAGCACATCGAGCGCGTGTACATAGCCCGGAAAGCCTTCGCCGTAGATTTGAGCGACACAGGCCGGGGCCGTGACGGATACGCGCCGGAAAGGCTCGCGCTTTGTTATGTCAGATATATGCACCTCCGCCGCCGGTACGGTTATCGCTCGCAGCGCGTCATATATCGCGTAGCTGTAGTGCGTATACGCGCCGGGGTTTATCACTAAACCGTCGTAAACGCCGATAGAGGCTTGGATCGCGTCTATTATCGCGCCCTCGTGGTTGCTTTGAAAAAAGCTTACGGCTATGCCTCGCTCGCGCGCCGCGGAGCTTATCAGCTCCAAGAGCTCTGAATATGTCCCCTCGCCGTAAACTCCCGGCTCGCGCGAGCCGAGCAGATTAAGGTTCGGGCCGTTTATTATGAGCACGCGGGCTTTCAGATGGCGGCGAAGCTCTTCGCAGGCGAGCGCGGCGGCTGTTTCGGGTGTAGCGTTATTTGCTACTGTTATATGCGCCGCGCTTTCGTATAGTTCGCGGCGCTCTGAATACAGGCGGCGTAAATCGTCCGCCGTCGCGGACAGCGGTCGCTCGCCGGGGGTCAGGCTCGCCGCCGCCGCGTCAATATCGCGCGTCAGATATACAACGACGCTATTTCGGCACAGAAGCGCTGAATTGTGTAAAACAGCGCCGCCGCCCGTCGCGATCACACGCCGCGTTCCGGACAAAAGCCCCGTCAAGACAGCCGTTTCAAGTTCACGGAACGCGGCCTCGCCGCGCGTGTTTATGAGCTCCGCGCACGACGCGCCGTGTTGCCGCGCGTGCTCCGCGTCGGAATCAAAAAACTCGCGGTCAAGCGAATGCGCGATGATCTGTCCGACTGTCGTCTTTCCGCTGCCGGGCATACCTATTAAAATAATGCTGCGCCCGCCCGGCGGCTTCATATCGCCGCCTCTTCATAATTCCTATAGCAGCCGAGCACCTCAAAATATTCCGCCTGCGCCGTGGCCTGGCCTATCGCGTCGCGCGCGCGGGAGTCCAATATATTAGCGTCCAAATCAGCGAAAAAGCGGTAAGAATCGGGCGACGCCGCCGGGCGGGACTCTATGCGCGTTAAGTTTATGCCGGAAAGCTGGAACGGCTGCAAGACGGAGCACAGCGCGCCGGACTGATGCCTCGTTGAGAACGTGACCGTCACGGTGTCCGAATTTTCGTCGTAAATCGGGCGTGGGGCGATGGCGATAAAGCGCGTGCGGTTCTTCGGGTCGTCCATGATGTCCTCCGCGAGAATTTTCAGATCATTCACCTCCGCCGCGCGGCGCGAGCCGATCGCCGCGTATTTTCCGGAACCTCGCTCTGACACCATTTCCGCCGCGACGGCTGTGTTACGGACTCGCGTAAGCTCCCAGTCCCGCCCCTTCAAAAAGCGCTTGCACTGTGCGAAGCCCTCAGCGTGGGAAAACACCTCGCGCACGTCACCCAAAACAGCGTCCTGTACCCCGAGCAGGCACTGCGCCACGCCGATCTGCACCTGCCCGACGATATAGCACGCGTGCCGCCGCAGCAGGTCATAAACCTCGCCGATAGCGCCCGTCCGCGAGTTTTCGATCGGCAGCACGCCGAGGGACGCCTGCCCGGATTTTACCGCCTCGAACACGTCCTCAAAATATTCGCGCGTGATATACTCGTCGTCCGGGAACATTATCCTCGCCGCGTGCTCGCTCCACGCGCCGGCGACGCCCTGGAACGCCACGGGCCCCGCCGCCCGCGCAGAGCTGTCGGGAAACTCAAACGCGCGCGTAAGCCCTAAGTTTTCAAACTGCCGAAGCTTTGAAAGCGAGATAAGCGTCCGCATCAGCGCGGCTGTCTCCGCCTTTTTATCCTCGTCCGCCAGGGCGAGCGCGGACGCGATGACCTTTTCCTCGCGCCCGATGTCAGTTATCGCGAGGTTGCCCTCCTCCTTAACGTGCGAGATGTCGTTTGAAACGCGCTGGCGCTCTTGGAAAAGGCGCGTTAAGTCCGCGTCTACCGCGTCGATTTTCCCGCGCAGGTCCTCAAGCTTTTCTTTCGGTGTTTTCATTGTTGATCGTCCTTTCCTTTTCAGATTCAGAATATTTTTACGCTATGGCCGCGCGGATTTTTTCCACCTTGCCCATTATGCGGCGGAAGACCTGCGGCGTAACGCTCTGCGCGCCGTCGCACAGAGCGGCCTCCGGATGGTTGTGGACCTCGATTATCAGGCCGTCCGCGCCGCACGCCGTCGCCGCGAGAGCCATCGGCTCTACCAGATGCCAAAAGCCCGTGGCGTGGGATGGGTCGATTATGATTGGTAAATGGCTTCGCGCCTTTAGCACGGGGACGGCGGAAAGGTCAAGCGTGTTGCGCGTCGCCGTCTCAAACGTACGTATGCCGCGCTCGCACAGCATAATCTCGCGCGCGCCGCCCGCCATAACGTGCTCCGCCGCCATCAAGAGCTCGTCGAGCGTTGAGGACAGGCCGCGCTTTAACAGCACGGGTTTTTTCAGCGCGCCGACCTGACGGAGCAGCGTGAAATTTTGCATATTGCGTGCGCCGATCTGTATGACGTCCACGTCCTCGGCGAATTGGTCGAGATATTCCGGCGACATTATTTCAGTCACTATCGGCAGTCCCGTTTTCCCGCGCGCGAGCTTTAAGAGCTCCAGCCCGTCGAGCCCCAGGCCAGAAAACGCGTATGGCGACGTGCGCGGCTTGAACGCGCCTCCGCGCATAAAGTGCGCGCCCGCGGCCTTGACGTCCCGCGCCACGGACAATATCTGCTCCTCGCTTTCAACGGAGCACGGCCCCGCGATAACGGCGAAGCTTCCCCCGCCGACGCGCCGCCCCGCGATGTCGTAAACGCTGTCCTCCGGATGAAAGCTGCGCCCGGCGAGCTTATACGGCTCCCGCACGCGGACGATCTTATCAACGCATTCGTGCCGCAGAATATCGTCCTCCGCGATACCGGAAAGGTCCCCCGCCAAGCCGAGCATCGGCGTGTCCCCCTCAATGTCTTGAGTGACGATCCCGCGCCGCGCCAGCGTTTTGCGCAGCGTTTCCGTGTCCTCCGGGCGGGCTGTTCTTTTTAGAATTGCTATCATTGGGTCATTTCTCCTTTAACAATAATGATATGTGTCTTATAAATACTGCGCAAGAGCGATCGCCGCCGCGGCTTCGATAACGGGGACGGCGCGCGGGACGACGCTTGGGTCGTGCCGGCCCACAAAGCTGTGCGTTACGGGCTTGTTTTGGCTGAGGTCTACTGTGTTTTGCGGCAGCGCGATAGTCGGCGTGGGCTTTATCGCGACGCGGAAGATTATGTCTTCGCCGTTCGTGATCCCGCCATTTATGCCGCCGTTGTGATTGGCGAGATATACGACGTTTCCGTTGGCATCAACGCCGATCCCGTCTGAAACCTCGCCTCCGAGCCTCCGCGCGAGCTCAAAGCCGTCCCCGAACTCAACTCCCTTTACTGCCGGGATCGAAAAAAGCATCGCGGAAAGCTCGCTTTCGACGCCGCGGAACATCGGCTCGCCCCAGCCCGCGGGCACGCCGCGCGCGCGGCATTCTATAACGCCGCCGACGCTGTCCCCGCGCCGTTTCGCCTCAAGTATCTCGCCGTCGAATTTGTCCGGGTCGCGCTCTCCATGTATCTCTGTGATTCGCGCCGAAATATCAACGCCCCGCCGCGAAAGCAGCTGCTTCGCCAGCGCCCCCGCGAAGACAACGGGCGCGGTCAGCCTGCCGGAAAAATGCCCGCCGCCGCGATAGTCGTTAAATCCGCCGTATTTCACCGCCGCGGCAAGGTCGGCGTGCCCGGGCCGCGGGATACTCGGCTCGTAATCGCGGGAGCGCGTGTCCAAGTTGCGGCACAGCGCCATCAGCGGCGCGCCCGTTGCGCGGCCATTGAGTAATCCGCTCATGACCTCAAACTCGTCG
Organism: Oscillospiraceae bacterium; assembly: GCA_031263805.1. Lineage (GTDB taxonomy): Bacteria > Bacillota > Clostridia > Oscillospirales > Oscillospiraceae > JAIRRO01. Next base: position 2,712 of record JAISFB010000126.1, on the reverse strand, counting down.
CTCTCGCGCCGCGGGGTCACCGTCTCGCCCTGACCGGGCGCGCGCCGCGCGAGTTCGCGTCTCACCTCGGCAAAATCCGGCTCGAACCCCGCCGGCAGGCCGCCGATCACAACGCCGACGACCGCGCCGTGCGACTCTCCGAACACGGACAGCCTGAATTTTTCGCCCCATTCGCTGTGCATTGTGCCGTAAAGCTTTTCGTTTATTTTCTCGCTCATTTTTTTGCCGCCCCTTTCATTTTTCGTTTACATTATAGATAGACTTGGCGCGCTGCGCGCTCTACTCGGCGCCTTGCGCGCCCGCCTCAAAATCGCTCCAGAAGTTCGGATAGGATTTCGCCACGCACTCGGCGCCGTCGACGCGGACGTCCCAGCGGCAGCGAATCGCCGCCACGGCGCACATCATCGCTATCCGGTGGTCTCCGTGCGCGCTGATTTCCCCGCCTTCGAGCATATCGCGGCCGTTTATGACAAGCGTATCCCCGTCGATGACGACGCGCGCGCCAAGGGCGCAAAGCGTGTCGCGCACGCTTTCAAGCCTGTCGCTTTCTTTGTGCCGCAGCCGCCCCGCGTTATATATCCGGCTCACGCCGCTCGCGAAGCTGAGCATCGCCGCGACGGGCGGGACGAGGTCCGGCACGCCGGACGCGTCCAGCTCGCAGGGCAGGATTTTTCCCGGCTTCGCCTTTATCCCGCCGCCGGACGTGACGACGACGCGTATCCCGCACCGCTTGAGTATATCGAGTATCTCCATGTCCCCCTGCTTCGAGCGCAGGTCCAGCCCCCGGCACTCAACGTCACACCCCAGAGCCCCCGCGGCAAGAAAAAACGCCGCCTGCGAATAATCCCCCTCCGCCGAAATTTCCCGCCGCGCGTATTTCTGCCCGCCGCGTATGTAAAACGCGTCCCGCCCGCGCCCGATTTCAACGCCGGACTTTTGCAGCTCGTCTATCGTCAGCTCGACGTATCCCGCCGACTCAAGCGGGGTCGTCAGCCTGAGCTCGCTGTCCCCGCAAAGCGGCAGCGCGAAAAGCAGCCCGCTTATATACTGTGAGCTTATATCCCCCGGCAGCTCGTACACCCCCGCTTCAAGTTCGCCGGAGACGATAAGCTCGTCTCGCTTTTCCTCGATGCGCGCCCCGTGCCGCCGCAGCTCGTCAGTATACGCGTCCATGGGCCGCCGCAGCAGCCGCCCGCGCCCGCGGAACACGGCTTTTTTTATCCCCAGCGCCGGGGCGAGCGGAAGCGTAAACCGCAGCGTAGAGCCGGACTCGCCGCAGTCAAGCGTGATGTTCGGCTCTCCGGACGTCAGCGCGAGAGCGCAGCGCGCCGTCGCGTCAATGTCTTCCGATACGCCGGACGGGAAATCGCGCCCGCCCGCCAGCGCGTCGCATATTATCGCGCGGTGAAGTATGCTTTTCGACGGCGGGATTTGCACGATCCCCTCCGGAAATCGCCTGACAGTCTTTATCACAGCGCCGCCTCCAATTCCTCCGCGCTTATATCATATATCACCGGCTCGCCTATGCCGCGCAGCAGCACAAGCGAAATTTTGCCGCCCGAGCGTTTTTTATCAGCCGTCATATGCATGACAAGCTCCCGCGGCGGCGCACCGAGCGCCGTGTCAAGCCCCGCGCGGTCCGCCGCGTCCGCGATCTCGCTCGCGGTCTCCGGAGGCGTTATGCCAAGCTTTACGCCGGTTTCAAGCGCGAGGCGCATCCCGATAGCGACGGCTTCGCCGTGATTATACCGCACGTAATTATAGCGCTTTTCGATCGCGTGGCCGAACGTGTGCCCGAAATTCAGCGTCATTCGCGCTCCGGTGTCAAGCTCGTCTTGCGCGACAAGCTCCGCTTTCGCCCGGCAGCAAAGATAAATAAGCTCGGCTTCTCCGCCTGGGACAATGCCGCCGTCTCGCAGCAGCGGAGCTATCCCCCGCTCGCCCAGCGCGTAGTATTTGACGACCTCGGCGAGCCCGGCGCGCATTTCGCGCTCCGGCAGCGTTTTCAGAAAATCGGTGTCTATAAGCACGCGCTCCGGCTGATAAAACGCGCCGATAAGATTTTTGCCCTCGGGTAAATTCACGCCCGTCTTTCCGCCGACGGACGAATCCGTCATCGCTATCAGCGTCGTCGGGACCTGAATAAGCCGCGCTCCGCGCATATAGCATGCCGCCGCAAAGCCCGCTGTGTCACCGACGACGCCGCCCCCAAGCGCGGCGACGCAGTCCCGCCTGAGCAGCCCGCCGTTAACAAAGTCCCGGCACAGCATCTCGACGGCTTCAAGCGTTTTGCGCTCCTCCCCCGCCGGAAGCTCGCAGAGAAACGCGCGGCGGTCCCGAAGCAAAGCAAGCGCGCGCTGTGAAAAAAGCTTAGCCGTGTTCGTGTCGGCGACGAGCGCGGCGGTCCGCTCCCCAACGGCGTCCGGCAGCAGATTTATCGCGCCGGGCCCGATATGCACCTCGTATTTCCGCGACGGCGCAGATACTGTCAGCGTTTTCATCTTCATCCGAAATCCCCCTAAAAATATTTGCCGCGCGCGGGCGGCGCTGTCATATATCCGTATAAATAAAAACCGCGGAGCCTTTTCACGGGCTCCGCGGTTTGGTTGTCTGCTGAAATAATATTATGTCCCGTGCTTATAATTCAATTTTACGCGCCAAAAGCCGCCCCAGCTAAAAAAGCTGCGGCTAAAGGTAAAGTAAAACGAATTC
>JAISFB010000015.1 GCA_031263805.1 Oscillospiraceae bacterium | reverse complement strand
AGGAGGACAAAGGTATGATATCCGCGAGCGATTTCAGAAACGGAGTCACGTTTGAGATGGACGGCAAGGTTATGCAGGTCGTCGAATTTCAGCACGTGAAGCCCGGAAAGGGCGCGGCGTTCGTCCGGACAAAAATGAAGAACGTGATAACGGGCGCCGTGGTCGAGACGTCGTTTAACCCGACGGATAAGTTTGAAAACGCGTTTGTTGACCGCCGCGATATGGACTACAGCTACAATGACGGGAACCTGTACTATTTTATGGACAGAGAAAGCTATGAGCTTGAACCCATAGACGGCAGTATTCTCGGCGACAGTTTCCGTTTCGTCAAGGAAAATATGGTTTGCACGGTTTCGAGCTACAAGGGCAAGGTGTTTATCGTAGAGCCGCCGAATTTCGTGGAGCTCGCAGTCACGCAGACCGACCCCGGCTTAAAGGGGGACACCGCGACGAATGTTACAAAACCCGCGACCGTGGAAACCGGCGCGGAGGTAAAGGTGCCGCTGTTTATAAACGAGGGGGAGAAGATCAGGATAGACACGCGCACGGGCGAATATTTAGAACGCGCAAAAGGCTGAAATTATTTATTTTATAAGGAGAAAAGCATATGTCTGCCACTGAGACTGTTTCGTATCTGAAAGGGCTTGCCGAGGGGATCGCTTTAGACCCCGAAACAAAAGAGGGAAAGCTGTTCGCGGCGATAATAAACGCGCTCAGCGACCTCGCGGAGGAGATAGACGAGATCGTGGAAAGCGTCGCCGAGCTCGGCGAGGAATTTGACGAGCTCGAAGAGGACGTCGGCGATCTCGAGGAAGTGATTTTCGGCGACGAGGACGATGATGACGACGGTGAGGTCTGCGACGACGAGGACTGTGATTGCTGCGACGACGGGGATGTCGTCTACGCCGTCGAATGCCCGTCCTGCAACGAGGAGATCGTGATCGACGAGAAAGCGCTGGAGGAAGGCAAAATAATATGCCCGAAATGCGGCGAAAAGCTCGAATTCGAGTTCGACGACGCGGAGGACGAGGAGTAGATTTTAACGAATTTATTCAAAAGGTATTGACAAGCGGCGCGCGGCGGTGTAGTATAAGCACCGCTGACGCGGACGATTAGCTCAGCTGGTAGAGCATCCGCTTGACGTGCGGAGGGTCAGCGGTTCAAGTCCGTTATCGTCCACCACTGACAAAGCCCCGCAAAGCTGCTGTGAAAGCGGCTTTTGCGGGGCTTTGAGCGCTTTGTTATATATACCGGTTAGCCGTAAGACATTTTGAGAAGAGGACGCTTTGAGAAAACTTTTTGACGCCGTTCACAGCTACGCGCGCGAGTCGGATATGCTCCTGCTCGTCATAAGCCTGATATGCTCGGTTTTCGGCGTCGTGCTGATATCGAGCGCTACGCGCGTATACGGCGGCGGGACGCAGGTCGCCGTTCAAATTCTTGCGATCTTTCTCGGCGTCGCCGCGTATATCGTGACCTCGCTTATCGACATCGATATATTGGCGGACAAGTATAAGCTGCTGTTTATCCTCGGCGCGCTGTTTATATGCACGCTTTTTATCTGGGGCGTGGAGGACGACACGGGGAATAAGGCCTGGCTGCGTTTCTTCGGCATCGGCGTGCAGCCCGCGGAGGTCGTGAAGCTCGTATACATCATAATCATCGCGCGGCTGATATCGGAGCGGCGCGACAGGCGGGAGCTCAACTCACCCGGCTCGATATTGCGCATCGTCGGGGTGTTTTTGGCGTATTTCGCGCTGTTGATCTTATCCTCGCGGGACCTCGGCTCGGCGCTTGTTTACGCGTTTATCCTTGCCGTGGTGATGTTTATCGGCGGAGTGTATCTGCGCTGGTTCGCGCTTGCGGGCGGGGCGCTTGCCGCGGCGGCACCGCTTATATGGACGCGCGCGCTCACGGAAAAGCAGCAGCTCAGGATACGCGTTATGTTCGACCCGATGGCCGACCCGACGGGGCTTGAAACTATGTGGCAGGCAAATCAGAGCAAGACCGCAATCTCGGCGGGGCGCTTTTTGGGGCAGGGGTTGTACAAGGGCCGTATGACGCAATCCGACCTTATACCGCAGCAGCACACGGACTTCATATTCTCCGCGGCGGGGGAGGAATTCGGCTTCGTGGGCTGCGCTGTTATTATCTTACTGCTTATGATCCTCGTCGGGAGGTGCCTGTATGTCGGCGTGAAGTCAAACAGCTCGCTCGGGCTTCTCGTGTGCACGGGCGTCGCGGCTACGCTTGTGTTCCAGACGCTTGAAAACGTCGGTATGTGCCTTGGACTGACTCCCGTTATCGGGCTGACGCTGCCGTTTTTCAGCTACGGCGGGTCGTCCGTGGTTTCGACGTTTATCGCGATAGGGCTAGTATCCGGAATAAAAATGCGCCCAAAGCCGACGCGCTACCGGAATATGTAGCAAAGCAAGCCGACCGCCGCCGCTGAAGACCGTCGCGGCGGTACGCCGCCAATTGTTATCAGCTGCCGAAGGCAGCGTAACCAAACGGCTTCGATCACAATATAATGGGCATATGAACCCGCGCTTTCACGCGGACTGCCGATTTAGTGATTGGAGTTGACAATATGACAACCGGATATTTTGACCGCGTGTGGCGCGCCCGCGGCGCGCGCGGCCTGAAAAACGCGTTCACAGCCCTGCTGCGCGGAGACCGCGGCGCGCTTATCGCCGCCATTGCCGACGGCGAGAACAGCTTTCCCGTAATGTATCTTCTCGCGCCGGAGATCGAGAACGCGGGCCTCGACGGCGACTTAGCCGAGCACGTAAAGCACGCCATGCGCCTCACAGCTATCAAGGCGGGCGACAGCGTGCGCCGCGGACGTTACGACCGCTTGCTTTCCCCCTACGGCGGCGTGGTAGAGCCGACGTATGACGCCGTGAAATGGATGATAGACACCGGCGCGGACTGGGACGGCCCGTCCGCCGGGCGCGACAGCTTCGACGCCGCCATCGACCTCGCCGCGGCGTATTTAGCGTCGCGCTTTCCCGACGGGGACGCTTTGACGAAAATCGCGGAGCTCATTTTCCGCCGCAACAGGCGAGGCTTATATATACACGATCTTGTCTGGGGCTTTTTTCAGACGGCGGACGAGCGCGCGCTGTCCGTTATCGCCGACTATATAAAGTCTGAAAACACGGCGGATTCCTGCCTCGCCTGCCGCCTGCTCGGGCTTGACGATGCGCCGCGCACGCGCGCCGAACGCGTGGCGGCTCATGACGAATTTGTAAAATGGCTCACCGAAAACCGCCCTTACATTTACCTGACGGGAGAATATTTTAACTTAGCCACCTCGCCGCACACGATCTCCCGCGACGACGAGGCGAAACATCTGCACCGGGAAATAGACCCCGAAACGCGCGCCCCTCTCACCCCGCTGACCGAGCAGGAAGAAGCGGAGCTCCGCGCCTTCCGCGCCCAAAACGGGGCCGAAGCCGTATGATATATATAAACGGAGCGCCCGCCGACACGGGCGCGATAGCGCGCGCGTATCCCGTCGCCGGCATCGAAAACCTCTGCCTGTCAAAGCTCGCGAAAAGCGGGTACGCCTATAATTACGCCTCGAACGGAGAGCTTGGCTTCGAGCTTTCCCTGCGCCGCGCCACGGTGGACCGCGCCGGGAGGCTGCTCCGCGCCGGTCTTAATTTCGAGACGTTCAGGGAGGCCTATTGCAACAAACGCTTCTGGCTCCGCTCCCCGGACGGCGGATTTGAGCTGCGTCGCGGCGTTTTGCCCGCCGCCGCCATACGCGATATTTATGAAAACGGCAGGGCCTACGGGACGGAATGCGCGACGGCGATGCAGATAGTGTACTACGGCGCGCTGCTCGACACAGTACCCGCCGGAAGCTTCAACAGCCGTTTTATAGGCATCCGACTTATGAACTGGCACGATATTTCCGCCCCGCTGCGTGAGACGGGTATGATGCGCCGCGCGCGCGAC
>JAISFB010000104.1 GCA_031263805.1 Oscillospiraceae bacterium | reverse complement strand
GGGGCGCCGCTGAGTTGTAGGTGGGCGTCTGCTACTATTGATGCGATGTCAAGCTCCGTTTCGCCGGTTGCTTTCAGATATCCGAGAAATTCGATGTTTCCTTCGGGGCCGCGGATGGGGGAGTGTGTTATGCCCGCCGTCTTGAAGCCGGAGTTTTCGGCGTTTTTCAGAAACGTACGCAGCACTTCGGCGTGCGTGTCCGGCTCCCTTATGACGCCGCGCTTACCGACCTTTTCGCGCCCCGCCTCAAACTGAGGCTTGATAAGGCACACGGCCTCGCCGGACGGCGTGAGTACGCCTTTCACGGCGGGAAGTATCAGCGCGAGCGAGATAAAAGACACGTCCACAACGGCGAAGCTCGGCGCCTCAGGGAACATTTCGGGCGTCAGCGTCCGCGCGTTAACGCGCTCGCGGCAAACTACGCGCTCGTCGCGGCGCAAACTCCACGCGAGCTGGCCGTAGCCGACGTCCACGGCGTATACAAGCGCCGCGCCGCGCTGTAAAAGGCAGTCCGTGAAGCCTCCCGTGGACGCTCCGCAGTCTAAGCATATCCGCCCGGACGGATCTATAGCGAAATACTCGAGTGCGCGTTCGAGCTTATAGCCCCCGCGGGAAACGTATTTCCTGCCGCCCCGCACCTCGATCTCGGCGTCCCCGGAAACGGGCGCGCCGGGCTTGTCCGACCGCCGTCCGTTCACAAAAACCTCGCCCGCCATAATGACCGCTTTCGCCAAATCCCGGCCCGAGATCAGCCCGCGCTCCACGAGCAGCGCGTCAAGACGCGTTTTTTGCATAGCAGACCTCCAAAACGGCGGCGCAAACGCCCTCGGCGTCGATCCCGCGCAGCCGCCGCAGATCATCGACGCCGCCCTCCGGCAGGCTTTTGCATCCGGCGGACAGTATCCGCGCGCGCGCGGGCGCCGCGCCGCGTTCCGAGAGCCTTGCGAGTATGCGTTCTCCGACGCCGCCCGTCTCCGCCGAATCCTCAAGTATGATGAGCGCGCCCGTTTTGGCGGCGGAGCGCTCTATACCAGCCGTATCGAGCGGCGCTATCACGCCGAGCTTTATCACCTCCGCCGAAATACCCGCGGCGGCAAGCTTTTCGGCGGCGCGGAGCGCGACGTTTGTCATTATCCCATATGTTACGAGCGTAATGTCCGCGCCCTCGCGCAAAACGGCGGACGGGTTTACACCGCCGGCCCTGTACGCGCCTTCCTTACCTTTGGGATACCGCACGGCTACCGGGCCGCTATCGCGCACGACCGCCTGCGTCAGCATATCGCGCAGCTCGGCGAGGCTTGCCGGGGCGTATATTTTCATTCCCGGAACGGTGGCGAGAAACGCCGCGTCGTAAATCCCCTGATGCGTCTCTCCGTCGCCGGGGACGATGCCCGCCCTGTCCACGGCAAATACGGCGCGCGCGCCGGACAGCGCGACGTCGTGCAGCAGCATATCGTAAGAGCGTTGCAAAAACGTGGAATACACCGCGAAAACCGGCAACATCCCCCCGGCGGCGAGCCCCGCCGCCATAGCAGCGGCGTGCCCCTCGGCGATACCGACGTCGAGAAGCCGTTCCGGAAAGCGCTCGGCGAAGCCGCCGAGCCCCGTGCCGGATGTCATCGCCGCCGTTATCGCGACGATGCGACGATCTCGCCCGGCGAGCTCCGTCAGAGCTTCGCCGAACGCAGATGAAAACGTCGGAGCGTCCGCGCCGGAGAGCCCGGCTTCCACATCGAACACGGATACGCCGTGATACGCCTCCGGCGCGGTCTCGGACGGCGCGTAGCCCCGGCCCTTTTGAGTTACGGCGTGAAGCAGCACGGGGGCGTTTTGCGCCTTTGCCCATCGCAGCGCGCCGCGGAGCGCGCCGATATCGTGTCCGTCCACGGGGCCGACGTACTGGAAGCCCATCTCCTCAAACATACTGGAATTCCGCAAAAGCGCGTGTTTGAGCGCCATTTTTACCGTGTGCGTCAGGCGGTACAGCGTCCGCCCGCCGGGGAGCTTCTCCGTAACGCGGCGGTAGGCCTGCTTGAATTTAAGATAAGACGGCTTCAGCCGCAGCCGAGAGAGATAACGTGCCATACCGCCGACGCTTTCGGTGATCGACATTCCGTTGTCGTTGAGTATGACGATAAGCGGCTCTTCCGTGCAGCCGGCGTCGCACAGCGCTTCATACGCGAGCCCGCCGGTCAGCGCGCCGTCGCCGATGAGCGCCAAAACGCTGTGCGCCTCGCCGCGGAGCGTGCGCGCCCGCGCGAGCCCGAGAGCCACGGATACGGAATTCGACGCGTGCCCGGCTATAAAGGCGTCGTATTCGCTTTCCTCCGGCTTGGGGAAGCCGGAGATACCGCCGAATTTTCTCAGCGACGCGAATTTCCCGCGCCTGCCGGTGAGTATTTTATGTACGTAGCACTGGTGCCCGACGTCGAAAACGAGCCTGTCGCGCGACAGATCGAACTCGCGGTGCACGGCGACGGTCAGCTCGGCTATTCCGAGGTTGGACGCGAGGTGCCCGCCGGTCTCCGAAACGCTTTTCAGCAAAAATTCGCGTATCTCGCCGCAGAGCTCCTGAAGCTCGGTCAACGAAAGACCCTTGAGGTCCCGGGGTGAATTGATTTTTTCAAGTATGCCCAATTCGTTTACCCGCCTTTTACAAGCTTTGCGTCAAATCGTTACGGTTTCGCCTGCTGCTTTGAAAAAACGCTTATGATCTTGCCTATTCTCAGCAAAATCGCGTTCGTCCGGGATATGGCGAGAAGCTTTCCCGCCGCCTTGCCGCCTATCGTGGCGCCCGTGACTGCCCCGGAAACGACAAGCTGCATTATGATCTCGCTGACCGAGAGATTGACGGACAGCCGCCCCGCGACAAGCGCCGCCGTCGCGCCGCTTATTATGCCGGCGATGTCCCCCACAACGTCGTTGCAGACGGACGAGACCTTACCGGCGTTCTTTACAAGGCGTATCGCCTCCGACGCGCCGCGCTCACGGTGCGCGGCCATCGAATGAAACGGAGCCTCCGACGCGGAGGTGACGGCTACTCCGATAATATCGAATATTATTCCGAGAGCGATGAAGACCACAAGCGCGGACACCGCGGCAATATATCCCGCGCCGCCGAGCGCCTGCGTTGACACAAGCGTGAATATCATCGAAGTAGCGATGCTCGTGCAGGTTATTTTAATGATCCAGCGTTTATTCCCGCTCACGTTCAAAATCTCCGCCCGGTATTAAACAAGTAAGTATTGAGCCCAAGTAAGTATTGCGCCTGGGATACGCGGCGGCGGACAAAGTAAATCTTACGGCTTAGGTCGGGCCGAATTTCTCCCGGGGCTGCCTCCCGTTGCCGGTCAGGCGGTTTCCCATTAAAACCCCGTTCCGCGCGTCGCCGCGCCGGCTGCCCGATTGCCACTTAGTCCGCACTGTAATCCCTTACCCGCCCGGCGCGTTGCCGCGCCGACAGCCTAGTCGTTTTCCGACACAGTCCAACCGTCTCTTAGCCTCTTTTGCAGAAAATATTTCAAGGGGCGATCGCGCGGCGCGTCCGGCCGAGACGCGTTTTGGCGTTAATTCCCCTATCCGCAGATTCCACTCAAGGCAGGCTACTCCGCACACAGCGGGCGTCCGTTTTATGGAACGCTTCACCGCATTGCGGGTTTAATCCCGGTCCGTAGGCGGCTGCGGGAATTTCACCCGGCAGCCCACAGATTCGGGCCTCCGCGCAAACAGGGGCGGATTTCCTATGCCATTAGGAAACGCCCTGAGTACGCAAACGTCCGCGCGCCGTACCCGCCCCGCGAAAGCGGGGACCGACCTCAGCGCCGCTCGCGTTTTCCCCCAGCACCCACCCCAAACTGGGCGTTCAAAGCAAGCACAAGGAGTTTCACAGCTATGCCCTTCAAGGGATTTTTAGGCCCCTCCTGTTAGACGGCGGATCTGACTAGGATACTGTGCCGCTGACTCATTATACATTATATTCTGAAATATTCAATAACAATATGCAAAATTTCGCAATAAATATTTTTTCAGAGACGCAGCGCCGCCCGGATAGGTGCGAGAGAAATATATCTTTACGAAAATACGGGCGGGCTGCGCGGCGAAATTATATTCGCCGCGCGCCGATTTTGCGCTTATGCGCTTATTTTGCCCAGCCGAGCAGGCCGCCTTTTTCTTCACCGCGCGATTCGAGCACCTCGGCGGAGGCGAGCAGCAGCCGGGCGGCGTCCGCCCTTGTTATCGGAATATCCGAGATGGCGGCGAGGCCGTCCGGGAACACGCCGCAGGCCGTCAGATTCGCCGCCGCGGTCTGCGCCCACGCCGGCACGGAATCGGACTCCGCCGCCGCGACCTTTACGACGTCAGTTATGCCGAGCGAGCGGTTGAGCATCACTGCCGCTTCCGAAAACGTCACAGGGGAGTGCGGCGAGAACATCACGCGCCCCTCGTCGTCCCTGTATCCGTTGACAATGCCCTGCATAAGCGCCGCCGACACGTAGGGCTTCGCCCAGGCGGGAATGTCGCCGTCGTCATAAAAACCGGTGCGGGTTATGCCGTCAAGCGTCTCGGAATCGGCGATTTTGAGGCACA
>JAISFB010000075.1 GCA_031263805.1 Oscillospiraceae bacterium | reverse complement strand
GTAAATATATACTCGCGGTCGAGGATGAGCTTCGACGCGTCGAGCATATATTCCCCGGCCTCGGCTATCGCGTCGGCGACGCCGCCGAACACGCCGAGCAGCCGTTTTTTCGTGACCTCGCCCGTGAAGAATTTGCCGGCGGGAATTTTTGCGGAGACGTTGTATTTCAGATATCTGTGCTCGTCCATCCGGGTGAACAGCACGGGCGCCAGGCCGCGTATCTTGTTGTTGGAAAGCATACCGAGGCTTACGGAATCGATCGCGTCGTCCGCGGAGAGATGATAGACAAGGTATGTATTCGCCCCCTGCGTTTCATAAGAAAATTCCATAGCCGCCTCCCGTTTCAGTGGTTGAATTTATATAATTTCAAAAGCTCCCAATCGCCGCCGCCGCGGACGAACGCGCAGCCGCGGCTGTTGAAATCCTTCGCGTCCTCGAAGATATTCTCTATCGCGAGCCGCTTTTCGGCGTCGATAAAGCCCCATTTGCCGTCCGTTTTGACGGCGGCGAAGCCGTTGGAAAAGCTGCGCGCCGCGTCGTATTCCGGCTCTATAAAATACTTGCCGTCAGTATCGATGAAGCCCCATTTGCCGCCGGACTTTACCGCCGCGTATGTCGCGTCGTTAAAAAGCCGCGCGTCCTCGAACCTCGTTTCCGTTATCCTTCGGCCGGAGCCGTCGATAAGATAATATCCGCCGTTTTCCAGCACAAAAAGCCGGCCGCTTCTGTATACGGCGCCCTTTTCGTCGCGAACTACGCCGTCGTACGTATCGGGGGTCATCGCCGCGCCGTCGCCGCCGAGCACGCTCCATTTTTCGCCGCGCCTTACGGCGACCGCGCCGTTCATAAACGACGACGCTTCGTCAAAGCCGCCGACTATCAATTCGTTGTCGCCGTTGTACAGACCCCAAGTATCGCCGTTATACAGCGTGTATACGCCGTCCTCTATGCAGCCGAGCTTTTGGACGTTTTCGACGCCGAGCGCGGTTTTTTTCTTGTTGCCGTCCGTGTCGATGAAATAGGCCTGCATTTCGCCGTCGAGCACCGGCGCGAGGTCTTGCCTGAACGCGCCGACCTCCGCGAACCGGGATTTTACGACCCGCCTGCCCTCCTCGTTCACGAAGCCCCAGGCGCCGTTTGTCATAACAGCGCAATAGCCGCCGCCGAAAACGGAAACGTCCTCATAGCCCCCGTGGAAAAAGTACAGATCGTCGAGCTCCTCCATCAGCTCGGCCAGCGGCTCCGTGGGCGCTCCGCGCTTTTGCATAGTGTCGAAAAGCTGGAAGCAGGCGGCGTAATCCTTGGCCTGCGCGAAAATCTCCATCAGGTACAGATATACCTCGGAGCTTTTGGGGTAGTCGCCGAGCATTTCGTAGCCCCAGTTGACGGCCTTGTCGAGCTCCCCGCCGTCGCGGTAAAATTCGGCGATCTCCATTTGGAGCTCAAACGAATTTCTGATCTCCAGCGTTTTGCCGTAGCTCACGGCGGCGTCCACGATTATGCCCTGCCGGGCGTACAGCCGCGCGGCTTCGAGGTTTTCTTTATACCGGTCCTCAATATCGGCGTTCGCGCCGTAGAGCATATATACGGACACGGCGAACAGCGCGATCAGGACTGCGGGAACAAGCAGCTTATAACGCTTCATACACTCCGCCCCCCGCGCTATCTGCCCGTGATGAACACGGAGACGTATGTGCCCGCCATTATCGCCGGGGCGAACGGTATCATATCCCGGCGCGTCTTCTTTTTCGCCGCCAGCAGGACAACAGAAATAATGAAAGAGACTATCAGCGAAAGGAACACCGCGCTCCATATCCCGTCCAGCCCCAGCATAAGCCCCATCACGATAAACAGCTTGACGTCGCCGAAGCCGATGGAGTTTTTTATCGCCAGCCCGCACAGCAGCGCGGCCCCCGCCAGCGCCGCGGCGGCGATAAGCTCCGAGCCGGCGCGCGCCCATACACCCTCGCCTTCAAACGCGAGCTCGAACGCGAATATGACGACGCGGCAGACGCCTCCCGCGAGTATGAACAGATTCGGTATCCTGAAGGACGCATAGTCCGCGCAGGCGACGGGCCACAAAAGGCTGAGCAGGCAAACTCTTTTTATATTGAACAGAAAAGAGTTGCCCTCGTACAGCAGCGGCAGGGCCGCGGCTATTCCCACGCATAAAAACGTCATAACGGCGCCGAACGCGAGCGTCTTTTTTGAAAACAGCGCCGAACCGGCGTTTTCATGCTCTTCATGCTCGGCTCCCGGTTCCCGTTTTTGCCGCGCGAAATCGCGCTTCAGCAGGAGCCAGCCCGCGCCGCAGAACGCCAGCGCCGACAGGCACGTCGGGATCACCATTTAAGCCTCACCGCCTTTCTCGCGCTATGCCGCGTCTTCCGCCTTTTCGTCCGGCTCCGTTTCGGCTTCGGCTGTCTTCTCGGTCGGCGAGCCGTAGCCCGTTTTGACCTCGACCGTTACCGTGCGCCCGGACGCGCTTTGCGACCGTTCAAATTCCTCGGCCGCCTTTTTCGTCGTCTCCAGATCGGCGTTGTCCGGGACGACGAGAATGATTTTATAAATTCGCGTGGCTTCCTGCGACTTGAACGTCTTTTCTCTGTTACTGTCGGAACGGTCTTTTACCGTGACGTCCTCGCCCATCCGTGAAATTTTACCGCGCATATCGTTGAAAACATCGTAAAGCCTGCTTTTTATCGCGGATTCCTTCTTATAGCTCTCCCCGTACATCGATGTGACCTGGATAAACTGATTTTCCGCCTTGTCATACCCGTCGAAGCCGTTTCCGTCGGACGTGTATGTGAAACCGGCTTTTTCGAGGTCTGTGATCGTTTTTCCCCGTTCGAGCTGCGGCAAGTCCCATACGCTGCCGCCCGTCCCGAGCTTTACCCTCGCCATCCGCACCCCGGAGACTCCGTTTCCCCACGCGGCGGTTTTGGCGCACTGGGTCACTGTAAAATGAAAGTCGAAATCCAGCAAGCGCACGACCTCGATATCGTATGTGACGACGAGCTGAATCTCGTCGCTTTTGCCGTAGGTCATCAGCGTTGAGCCGTCGAAGTCCAATCCGTCGAGCCCGTCCCGAATTCTATAGCGCCTTAAAAACTTGTCCGCGTCGTCCTTAGGGGATTCGATCAGGTTCTTCTGCATAAGAGCGCGCGCCATAAGCTGCCCCAGCTTGTTTTTGCCCGCCTCCAGCGCTTCCTCCCCGGCTAACTTCGCCATACCGATTATGAAGGTTTTCGGGTCTTTCAATTCCTCTTTATATGTCGCGGTCAGTCCCTTGACCGTCGTCCCCGCAATCCCGGCGGAATCGGCTATCTCGCCGAAGCTGCCGGCGTCGAGGCTGCTTTTTGAGTCCGACAGAGCGTCGAGCATTGTTCCGACGCCGTCGATCGTCTCGACGGCCGTCGCGCGGCTTCCGGCGGTCTCCGCGTTGAGCGCCGCCTGAGCCTTGTCTATGCTGAATTTATAGTACAGGAAAGAGTACTGCGACAGCTCCTTCGCGGAGGAAGCCAGCGACGAGCCTATCTTGGCCTGGATATAACAAATGTTCACAATGGACAACAGCGTGAAAATCGCGAAGATGAACGCCGCGAGCGAAATTGTCGCTTCCAT
>JAISFB010000083.1 GCA_031263805.1 Oscillospiraceae bacterium | reverse complement strand
GGGATGTGGTCGGCGCAGTCGTCGAGCCAGCCGGCCCACGAGCGCACGATTTTCAGGCCGCGCAGAACAGGGAAATACCCGATGATCGCGCGGCACGTGCTCGGGACGGAGATCGCCGCGCCGCGCGTCCCGCCGTCGTAATCTGCGTATGGCTCATACCCGTGCGCCCCGCCGAAGACGAACGAGCCGTGCTTGGACTGATGTCCGTAGAAATCCGCCATCGCGGTGCCGAGCATCTGCCAAAACATATGCGGCGCCTCCTCCGTGACGATGCACTCCATAAGGATCGGCGACATCGGTATATCCAGCCCGACGGAGGCGAGAAGCCTGCGGCTGTCGTACCCCGCGACGACCGCGACGCTCCCGGCGGAATATACCTCGCCGTCCGCCGTCACCGCCTCGGACACGCGCCTGCGGAGCTTGCGCAGCTGCGTGACCTCCGCGCCCGTGATATACCGCGCGCCGAGCCGCCGCGCCGCGCGGTAATACGCCAGCGTGACAAGCATGGGGTTCGCATGCCCGTCCGTCGGGCACCACCCCGCGCCTATGACATCCTCAGACAGATACGGGCATATCTCCCGCGCCTGCTTTTGGTCTATCAGGCGCATATCGAGCCCGCCCGCGGCGCAGCTGTCCGTGAGCCCTTGCAGGATCTTTATGTGCGCCTCCGTCTTGCCGAGGCGCAGGTTGCCCTCTTGATAATACTCGATGTCCATGCCGAGCTCGTCCGAGAGCCCGGGCCACAGATTTTTCACGCCGTACATAGCCAGCGGAAGCTCCGCTGAGTGCCGCCCGGACTGGCGCACACCGCCGCCGTTGCGCGACGAACCCCCGCCGCCGACGCAAGCGCCCTTTTCAAGCACCGTGACGCTCAGCCCGCGCTTCGCGAGATAATACGCCGCCGCGCTGCCTATCGCCCCGGCGCCTATGATTATTACGTCGGACGTATTTGTTTTCATTCAAAGCCCCTCCGTTCTCTCGTTCGCGAATACGTACATCTCCGTCGGGCGCGCGGGCGCACGGCCCGTCGCCTCGTCGAGCGAGCTCGGCGGGACACCAAGCTCCCGCGCTATAAGCGTCCGCACGAGCCGCGCGCACGTTTGCCCCTGGCACAGCCCCATGCCGCACCGCAGGAAGCGCCGCGCCTCATGTACGTTGAACATACCGTCGCGCACGGCGCGGCGCAGCTCGCCCTTTGTGACCTCCTCGCAGCGGCATATTATAATGTCGTCGTCCGGCGCGGGGACGTACTCCCCGAAATCGCGCGTCCTGTCAACGCTCACACTCATACAGATGCCTCCCGTTTCCAAAATCTCGCCTTCATAGCGAGCGCTTTCGGGACGCGCAGCGTCACCAGCGCCGTCTTGTCATACGCCGGGAGCAGCTTCACGCCTGTTATTTCCGCCGGGCACAGCGCCGCGCCGGAGCGCGACAAGGCGACGCCGCGCTCGCCTTTTTCGGGCAGCGGCAAAAATTCATACGGTATCGTCACCTCGGCGCCGCCGTCCCCCGCGTTTTCATTTACCAAGAATATCGATTGCCCCGAGCAGGCCGCGACGCACAGCCCGCACCCGACGCACCCCGCCGCCTCGTCGAGTTCCGGAAGGGACACTATGCTGCCGCGTACCTTGATGCAGCCCTTCGGACAGACGTCGCGGCACGGATCGCACGGGATGTTCTGCGTACACTCTATAACGGGTTGCAGGCCCGAGGCCCGCGTGACTCCGGGATATTCAAAAACCTCCGCGTCGCCGAGATACCCGCGCGACAGCAGCGATGCCGACACGGGCAGCCCCTCGTCCGTCTTGTCCGGCAGCTTGCCGCGATTTTTCGGCGCGAACATCCCCTCTCGCAGGCTCTCGAGCGCGGCTTCCAACTCCGCTTTGCGCGAGAGCAGCGCGTCCCCGGCTATAAAGCCCAGCGCTCCGGCCGCCGCCGCGCCGGATATGCGGCCCTCGAGCATAGCGGAGCTCGCCTCCTCAATGCCGCTGACGTCCCCGGCGGCGTACACGCGCGGGACGCTCGTCTCACCGTCGTCCGCGCACACGGGCAGCCGTCCGGCGCCGTCGTCGCGCATTTCGCACCCCGCCATTTTCAAAAGCTGCGTCGAGGAGGACAAGCCGACGGCGATGCAAATTGTGTCCACGTCAAAGCGCTTTTCCGTCCCGCTTATGACGTTCCATTTGCCGTCCACCTCGCCGATAACGACGCCCGTCACACGATCCGTCCCCTCGGCGCGGACTACGGTGTGCGACAGATAAAACGGCACGCCCGTCCGCGAGAGCTTCGCCGCGTGTACGCCGTAGCCCCCGACGCGCGGCACCGCATCGACGACAGCCGCGAGAGAGCACCCCGCCTGCAAGAGCTGAAATCCCACGACGAGTCCGACGTTCCCGCTGCCGAGCATCAAAATCCGGTTCCCCGGCCTGACGCGGTTGACGTTCATCATAGTCTGCGCCGCGCCCGCGCCCATCACGCCGGGCAGCGTCCAGCCCGGAAACGTCAGCATATTCTCGCTCGCGCCCGTCGCGACTATCACGGCGTCGCCCTTGTACCGGCATACGCCATCGCCTTGGCGCACAAGTATTTCGCGGTCTTTATACAGCCCCATAACGGGCGAGTTCAGAAAAACCTCGACGCCCAGCCTCTCCGCCTCGCCGAGCAGCTCCGCGCCGATATTCATCCCGCGAATTTTGGCCTTGTGCTCCTTTGACCCGAAGAATTTATGTATCTGCTTGAACAACTGCCCTCCGGGCTTCGCGTTTTCATCGAACACCGCCGCGCGCATCCCCGCCGCCGCGGCCTCGGCCGCCGCCGACAGCCCGGCCGGCCCCGCGCCCACCACTATCAAATCGTATCTCGTCATTTCAAATCGCATACCCCTATATTTATAATGAATAAAAGCGCCCGCAGCACACACGCACCGCAGACGCCTTTGTCTGTGAGATAAGAATACCGCTTAACGCGGCGGAGTTATTGTAAAAATCAGAACTAAGAGGGGCTTGCGATATTTACGTTCGCAAATTTTGTATTGAAAAACGCTATATTTTACGGTACACTGAATTATCTCTAAATCCGGCAGGGAAAAGAGCGCACAGTGCGGAGATGTTAATAAGCTGCAACAAGCAGAGGTAAAGACATGACAAAAATTTTTACGGATGATGATTTGCAGAAATGTTGCGAATTATTCATTGGAGTATTCAATGGCTCGCCTTGGAATGATAAGTGGACAAGTGAAACGGCGCATACATATTTGCAAGAGCTGATAGACAGCAAACGATTTTTAGGTTATACGCTCTGGGATAATGACTTGCTGATAGGAGCGGTTTTTTGTCATATGAAGAATCATTATCGGGGCGATGAAATATTCATTGACGAAATGTATATCGCTCCTGACTATCAGCGCAAGGGGCACGGAACGGAACTTATGAACGAGGTCGAAAAATTCGCAAAAGATAATTCGTTTATCAGCATTACACTTTTAACGGGCAAGGGTAAACCGGCTTTCGATTTTTACGGAAAGTTCGGGTGCAAATATTTAGAACACTTGGCGTTCATGTACAAGCGTATTGTATAACCAATGTCAACAGGATGAAAAAACGAGGAGGGGATACAGGAATCACCGTCCTGTGT
>JAISFB010000034.1 GCA_031263805.1 Oscillospiraceae bacterium | reverse complement strand
AGATAATATCGGAAAAGGCAGAGCCATTGGACATAGCGCATTAAAGACGATTGCCGCGCCGATTGCCGTATATCGGGCAGCCCCGCGAGCCTAAGCGCCGCGCCGATTTGCCTTTTCGTGAGCTGAGAGCCGGCGCCGTAGCGCATACCGCGCTTTATGAACCTCTCGAACTCGCGCTTTTGCGGCGGCGGAATGTCGGGCGGCGTCTTTTTTACGAGGCGCAGCAGCGCGGCGTCCACGAACGGCGCGGGATGAAATTCATTGCGCGGGACGCGGCAAACGATACGGCAGTCGAAGAAAGGCTTTATCAAAAGTGAGCCGAGCGTGTCGCGTCGCGCCTGCGGCTCGCCGGCAAAGCGCTTCGCGGCGCCGTGCTCCATTATGAGCCAGACCTCCGCCGGGGGGTTTTTCGCGTTTGTCAGCTTCCTTATAATATCGGACGTCCGGGAGAACGGGATGTTGCCGAACACCTTATACTCTCCGTTCGGCGGCAGCGCGGCGGTCAGAAAGTCCGGACGTTTGACGGTCAAATTGGGCGCGGCTTCGCGCAGGGCGAGCAGCGCGGGATAAAGCTTTGGATCGATCTCATACGCGTCAAGGCTCCGGCATATATGCGCGAGCCGGCGCGTGATATGGCCCTTGCCGGCGCCGATCTCTATCACGTGATCGTCCTTTGATATAGACGTCAGGCGCAGGAGACGGCTTATCGTCCCGGCGCTTGTGAGAAAATTTTGCGATATTGAAAAGCACGGCGAGCCGCCGCGCCCCCTATTTGCGGACATAAAAATACACCTCACAGATTATGATCGATCCTGTAATGAGAAACGGTAAAAAACGCGCCGAAACAAGCCGGGACCCCGGCTGTATTTTCAGGTGCGTTTTCTTACCTAAGCCTCATTTTAATCATAATCATGACGTGCATTGCAACCTCTTTCAAATGCTTGTGACGTGAGTATACAGCATCGCGGGGCGTAATGTCAATACCCCCGCCGCCGGGAACGGCGGCGGGGGTATAGCAATGGCGGGCTTACGCCCGGCCGCCGTGCGCGGCGGCGGGTGATGGCAATTGCGGGCTTACAGCCCGGCTGCGCGATTTAAGGGTGCTATTCTACGATCCACAGGCCGTTTTTACGCGCTCCCTCGCGGCGCAGGAGCCCGGCCTCTTGATATTCCTTGAGCTCGCGGGAAACAGTGCTCTGCGATTTGTACGTGAACTCGGAGAGCGTCGGGATCGTTATGGTCGGGTTGTCCCGTACCACGTCGAGCGTCGTTTTTATACGGCTCGCTTTGCCGGCCATCTGCTCGTCCGACGAGATGAGCGCCGTGTCAAACGGGAACGTCACGACGGTAAGCTCCGGCGTGAACTCGAAAACCGAGCGGTCATAGGCTTCGAGTATGAGATCTATTCCCGTCCCCATCCGCTCGATGAGCTCTATATCGCGGAACGCGCGCATCAGCTCGCGGTTTCTCGGCATAGAACGGCACTCGAAGAGTTCAGTTTCCGTCAGCCCCTCCGCCAAGCCGCCGCAGGACGTCACGACGATCCGGTCGGAAAACAGCTCGACGAGCGGAACGCCCTTCGCATAGTCGTTGTGGACGACCGCGTTTACGACGGCCTCGCGCAAGGCGATGGTGTTCACGCGCTCCTTTACGAGGCGGGTTTTTGACGCGATCGTTTCGTATATGCGGACTTCGGCGTCGAGCCGGTCGAGAAGCCGGTTCGTCGCGGTGATAAGGCAGCGGTTGCCGAGCTCGCGCGTTTCAAGCAGCTCGGACTTGTCCGTTCCGGCGTACACCGCGAGCTTGACCGACGCGGCGTTTTCGTCCGCGAGCAGATACGCGGCGTAGCTGTATTCGCCCTCCGGCCGCCGCAGCTCAAGTATCTCGGCGAGCCGGTCGATCGGCTCGCGTGTTTTTTCCGCGTAGTAAATGCAGAGCTGCTTGAACGCCAGGTCTTGGACGGGCGACTCCGCAGCGTGAAGCGTTGGCTGCCGGGGCGCGGACGAAAGCTCCTCTATCATCCGCCCGCTCATCGGCTGCGCCGAGCCGTCCGCGCGGATATAGCATCCCTGCTCCGACATTCCGAGCTCTTTTACGTAATACGGGCGCTGCCGCCCGCACGCGATTATCACGCGGATCACATTCTTGCCGTTAAGCTTGTCCTGAACGGCGTCGAACAAGCCGAGTGTCGGCGGGCTGATATTGTTGCGGATACGCTCGGTAATTTTCTGCCTCACCGCGTCCGCGCCCGCCATTCCGACGGCGTTGCCGTCTTCGTCCGTGCCGAGGAGCAGCTCGCCGCCGCCCGGATAATTGAGGAACGATACGACCTCCGCTTCAAATCGGTCGTCCGGCTCGCGCTTAAATGCCGTTCTGTTGCTATCTTTCATTTTCAAACCCCTTTTCAAACTCCAATCGTAGTTGATTTTCAAGCTCATTATACCACTTATTTTGTCGAATGACAAGATAAATTTTTGAAGACCGCGGACCATTTCAAAAATTCATAAATAATACATAAATTCTTATAAAATTAAGACGCTGAGATTGTGCGTGTTTTCTTGACATCGTCGAAATATGACGTATAATTAAATCGGTTCGGGCACTTGTATACCAAAATTTTTCATAAAGATTTTCTTAAAAAATTTTAAGGTGGTAATGACAATGCGTTACAACAGACGATCTATTGCGCCAAAGCTTGTTCCCGCGGTTCTCGCAGCCCTCGCGGCGTTTTCGCTTGCGCTCGCGTCCTGTAAAGGTACGGACGCGCCCGTAGCATCCGCTTCGCCGTCCGCCTCTCCGTCCCCCGCCGCGGTCTTGGCTTA
>JAISFB010000023.1 GCA_031263805.1 Oscillospiraceae bacterium | reverse complement strand
GGCGCGTCGTCAGACAATTCCCGCGGTACGGGCTGCGGCGCAGACGTCGGCGGCGCGGTGGTCTCGGCCTCGGCCTCGGTTTTAGCCTTGGATTTGGACTTGGCTCCGCGCTTTGACTTCGTCGGCGCGGGTTCCTCCGCCGCGGCCGGGGCTTTGTCGGGCTCTTTATCAGCCGTTTCGGGCGCGTTTGCCGCCGGCGCCGGCGCCGCGTGGGCGTCCTCGAAGTTTTTGCGTATGATCTCTATGTACGTGAATTTATCGCAGGCCGTGATGAACGCCTGCGGCGTTTTGCGCTCGCCGATGCCGATAACGCGCTGTCCCGCCTCGCGCAGACGGATCGCCAGACGCGTGAAGTCGGAATCGGACGACACGATGACAAAGCCGTCCGTTTTCTCCGTATACAGTATATCCATCGCGTCGATTATCATCGCCGAGTCCGACGAGTTTTTGCCGACGGTATAGCTGTATTGCTGGATCGGCGTGATCGCGTTTTCCAGCAGCGGCAGCTTCCAGCCGTCGAGCTGATGATTTGTCCAGTCGCCGTAAATGCGTTTTATCGTCGGCGTGCCGTATATCGCCACCTCCTCGAGAACGCTTTTCACGCAGTTGCGCGGGACGTTTTCGGCGTCGATCAAAACCGCGAGGCGCTGGCTTGTCAATGATGTTGTATCCATAGTGTTTATTCTCCGATCTGAATTATTGCAGGCGGTGCACGTTACGCGCACACACCGATTTCTTGCGCTTTTTGCGCCTGCGCGGCGCGGCGCGCGCACGCACGTGTAATCATACACAACGGGCAAAGCCCGTTTGCCGCACCCGCCGCGCAGGCGAACGTATTATTTTAATGTGTAATGTGCGTGCGCCGCACGCACATTCATTTTAACATTGTTTTTGTGAATATACAAGAACAATGCTTCGACGCGATATGACAATACCCGCCGCCTGCGCAAACATCTCGGCTCAGCTCAGAAAATATTGACACAGACCCTTTTTTGTTTTATTATGATCCTGTAAAAAAACACTTAGAACGAGGAGGAAATCAAAATGTTAAATTCATACGCTTTCTACGACGGCTCGGCCGTTATCCTGATCTTAGGGCTCATCGGCGGGCTCGCGCTGTTTTTCACGTTTCTTTCGCGGCGCCGGGAAAATTCTTTTTCCGGGTTTGTGCGCAAGCTTTATGATTTTCTGAATTTCAAGACGCTGCTCGCAGAAACGCTGCTGCGGATATTGTATCTCGTGTGCGCGTGCACCGTGACGCTTTCGGCGTTCGCGGCGCTGTTCCGGATGGCGGGGTATAACTTCGGCGGCGCGCTGCTGGCGTTTATTCTGCTGCTCGTTGTCGGCAATGCAATGCTTCGGTTGGGATTTGAATTTTTGCTCGTGCAGCTTATCATCTGCCGGAATTCTACTGAGATAAACGCGAAGCTCGGCGGAGGATTAAAGACGCCGCTGAGCCTTTCGGGCGATAGCGGCTCCGCTCCGCCGCCGCATCATGAGGACGTTCCGGAGCCGGATACCCGTTCCGGGCACTGCGTTTCCTGCGGCGCGGATGTGCCGCAGGAGGCGGCGTATTGCCCGAACTGCGGAGCGAAGCTTTAAGCGGTGGCCGCGGGGGAACGCCCGGGGACATACTCCTCGGGGACATATGCCTATGACGGCGCCGACGGCGATATTGTCGCGCTTTCTCCGGGCGCGCCGGCGGTCATAAACGGCGAAGCTCCGTTTCGCGCCGTCTCCGCCGTCGCGGGAGGGACCGCGTACCCGGCGTACGGCGCGGACTTCAAGCCTTTGCCGCGCGGCGGGCTGCCCGTTCTCGCGTCGGCGTTTTCGCCCGATCCGTTCATAATATACCGGACCGGCGTATACCGCGTAAAAACGGACGGCGGATATATATCGGAATTTTACGCCGACTTTAAGGCGATTAAAGAGGGCTACGGCGTCGCGAAACGCGGCGGTAAGCTCGCCCTCGGCGTCGCCGGCGACGAATACGAATACACCGAGCACACGAAGTATTACAACATCGACGGATTTATATCGGCGGCGATATCGCTTGATGACGTGCCCGAGCACAACAAGCTCCACTACCGGGCGACGCCGGACGACGACGGTATAACGCTGAAAGAGCTGTATATAAACTACCCCGCGTATTACCCGCAGAGCCTTACGGAGCTGCCGCGCGACAAGCTTGAAAACATCGCGAAATTCAAGACCGTGATCCCCGAGAATTGGACGCCGGACGAGGGCGCTCCGCTGAAATACGCGTACTTTGAGCCGACTCCGAATGCGGATGCGGACGCGAGGCCCGGTTCCGTCCCGCTCGTCGTATGGCTGCACGGTTCCGGTTTCGGCAGCAATGTGTGGGATACATTCTTCTCCGACAGCGACGCCTCGCCGAACTATATCGCCAAATGGGCGAGCGAGGAATTTCAGGCGCGGCTCGGCGATAATGGCGCGTATATCCTCGCCCCGTCCGCGAACGTCCATCCGGTCATCGGCTCAGAGCACCGCTGGGGCGACGCCGGAGGCGACCAAATCGAATTGACGTTTGAGCTGATAGATGCGTTCATTGCCGCGCGTCCGGATATCGACGCGAACCGGATATATATCGGAGGCTTCTCGGTCGGCGCCGGTATGACGATGCTTTTAGCGCGCAAGCGGCCGGACTTTTTCGCCGCGGCGTTCCCGTGCAGCCCGACGGCGCGCACGCTTTACGGCGGCGGCGACCCGCAAAATCCCGACGATGAGGTCGCGGAGAGCCTCGCGCGGCTTCCGATATGGCTGTTCCACAGCGACGCCGAGGGGCTCTCGACCGTCGACAACAAGCTGTCGGAGGCCTTTGCGGGATATATGTTAGAAGTGGCGGCGGCCAATGGGACTGACAGCCGTTACACCGTGTTCGGCGGCGGGCGGAGCGTGGCGGAACCGTTCCCCGCGACGGCGTTCACGCTGCCGGACGGAGCGTCCGTCACTTACGGGCACGGCATAGCCTGGGCGGCGGCGCTGAATGATCTGCTGTACGACGACGGAACATCGTATCTTGAGGGCGGCGAAACCGTTACGCGCGGCGGGAGGATTCCCGGCGGCGCGGCGACGACGCTTTTTGCCTGGCTCGCCGCGCAATCGCGGGCCGGCGATAAAATATTTTGAAAGAACACGAAAAACATATTTACAAGCCATTCCAACTATGGTAGAATAAGTTCAAATGCGGCAACGCCCGCGACGATGCCCGAAGTCGGCAGCCCATGTAACATTTTCACTAAAATGTTACATGGGCTGTTTTTCGTTTGCCCCGCAAGCCTTCGCCGCCTTGCGGCTTGCTCCGAGTCCGCCCATCCGAGCGCTTTTTCCTCCGAAAAAGCTCCTGCTTGCAAGTGCTTTTCGGGTCATGTAACATTTTAGTGAAAATGTTACATAGGATTTGCCGCAAAAAGAACGGTGCTGACCGGCGGAAACGCCGCGGCATAAACCCGGCGAAAATCAAAAAACGGAGGAAAAAACAATGCGTGTAATGCAAAGACCCAAGAAAAGCCCATTAGCAAAGCTACTGGCGCTGACGCTGACGTTCGCAATGCTTCTCGGCATAGCGATAACGGCGGCGGCGGCCCCCGCGTATCCCGATATCTCGGGACACTGGGGAGAAACGGCCATCGAGAAGTGGAGCAACTACGACGTGCTCCACGGCAACGACCTCGGCACATTTGACCCCGACGGAGAGCTCGACGTGACGCAGCTCGCCCAAATACTCGTGAACACGTTCGGGTATACGGAGAGCTACACCGGCTCACTCCCCGGCTACACGAGCTCATGGGGCGAGGAAGCGGTGCGTAAAGCAGTCGCGGCGGGAGCAATTGAAGCGAGCGAAGCGGCGCTCCCGCTTACCCGCGAGCTCGCGGCGAAGATCGTCGCTAAAGCTTTCGGCATCTCTCCAGTATCCGGAGCGTCGAAGTTCTCGGACGACTACGCCATCTCGTCCGAGTACAAGCCCTACGCGGCCGCGATCGGCAGAGCGGGCATCTTCAACGGCAACGACTACGGCGAGCTCATGCCGTCAGACGCGTTCAGCCGCGCGCAGATAATGCAGGCGTTAGACAACGCCGTGACTGACATCGTCAAAGAAAACAAAGCAGCCGAATCGGCGAAAAGCGTGATTCTCAACAAGGACGGCGTAACGCTGACCGAGGGCGTAATCGAAGGCGACCTGATTATCGCGCAAGGCGTCGGAGACGGCGACATCACGCTGGACGGCGTGACGGTAAACGGACGCCTCGTCATCTTCGGCGGCGGAGCTAATTCTATCCACATCAAAGGCAAGAGCAGCATAGCGAACGTCACAATCGCGAAGACGTTCGGACAAGCGGCGCGCCTCGTCGTAGAGAGCGCGGACGCGGTAGTCGGCACGGTGACAATCATCGCCGAAAGCAAAGCCACGGTCGCGACGACGAACGGCGCTGAGATCGCGAAAATCGAAGTCGTTCCGGAGACAGAGGTCTCAGAGACAGGCGCGGTGGAAGCCGCAACAGTGACCGCCGCGACGACGGTGACAATTTCGGCAAAAGCCGCAGCGGTAGAAATCGCGGCTGAAAACGCGGCGCTGACGATCTCATCAGGCGCGACGATAACGAGCCTCACGGTCGAGACAAAAGCAGCGGTAACCGTAGCCTCGGGCGC
>JAISFB010000047.1 GCA_031263805.1 Oscillospiraceae bacterium | reverse complement strand
CTCCGCACGCTCATCCGCGAATCGAAAATACATCAGATCGATTCCGCGATAGCCTCCGGCGCGGCCGACGGGATGGTCGCGATGGACGCGAGCTTATTGGAGCTCCGCAAGTCCGGCGAGATAACAGATGAGGCGTGCCTGCACTACGCCGCGAATTCGGAGTTGATGGCAAGAAGGCTGAACGCGCTGAAATAAAAAACCGGGGACGCTGATCGCGCCCCCGATTTTTTATTTACGTTCAGTTTGTTTTAAGCTTTTTCCCAGACGGTGGCGACGCCCATTCCGCCGCCGATGCACAGCGTCGCGAGGCCGGTTTTTACCTCCGGCCTTTTTTGCATTTCGTGTATAAGCGTCACGATTATTCTCGCGCCGGAGGCGCCTACGGGATGTCCGAGAGCGAGCGCGCCGCCGTTGACGTTGACCTTCGACATATCGAACTCAAGCTCTCGCGCGACGGCGATAGACTGCGCCGCAAAGGCTTCGTTCGCCTCTATGAGATCGATATCGCCAATCGTCAGGCCGGCCTTGCCGAGCGCGTCGCGCGTCGCCGGGACCGGGCCGGTACCCATAATTTTAGGATCGACGCCGCCTTGCCCCCAGGAAACGAGGCGCGCTATCGGTTTGAGACCGTACTTTTTCACGGCGTCCTCGGACGCGAGTATCACAGCCGCGGCCCCGTCGTTTATGCCCGAAGAATTTCCCGCCGTGACGCGGCCCCCGTCCGGCTTGAAGGCGGGACGCAGCTTCGCGAGACCCTCGGCGCTCGTGTCGGCGCGCGGGAATTCGTCCTTGACGAAATTGACCGTTTCGCGCTTTACCTTCACCGGTACGGGGACGATCTCCGCGTCGAACCTGCCCGAAGCTTGCGCTGCCGCGGTTTTTTGCTGCGACGAGAGGGCGAAAGCGTCCAATTCCTCGCGCGTTATGCCCCATTCGTCGCAGATGTTTTCCGCCGTGATGCCCATATGATAGTCGTTGAAAGCGTCCCACAGACCGTCGTTTACCATAGTATCGGTCATTGAGACGTTGCCCATTCTCGCGCCGTAGCGCGCGCTGGGGACGGCGTAGGGCGCCGCCGACATATTCTCCGCGCCGCCCGCCAGAATGATCTCCGCGTCGCCGGACGCGATGGCGCGCGCCGCCTCGATAACGGCCTTCATCCCGGAGCCGCAGACCATTCCGACCGTGTATGCCGGGACGGTATGCGGTATCCCGGCGCCGACGGACACCTGGCGTGCGACGTTTTGGCCGAGCCCCGCCGTCAATACACAGCCGTAAATGACTTCGCAGAGGGCGTCGGGCTTCAGTCCGGCGCGGTCTATCGCGGCGCGCGCCGTGATAGCGCCGAGCTTTGCCGCCGGGGTGTCCTTCAGCGTGCCGCCGAACGAGCCTATTGCCGTGCGGCACGCGCTTACAAGATAGATGTTTTTCATTTTGTATAACCTC
The DNA here is from genome assembly GCA_031263805.1 of Oscillospiraceae bacterium. GTDB lineage: Bacteria > Bacillota > Clostridia > Oscillospirales > Oscillospiraceae > JAIRRO01. The sequence goes on along the minus strand of JAISFB010000047.1, from coordinate 1,590 downwards.
CGATTATTTCCCGCCGCGCGGGAGAAAAAAATTGACAACGGCATTTTATATCACTCCCGCGGGAAAGTCAAGCGGCGAAGCGCGGAAAAACAGGTGCTCGGACGCGTAAACGCCGAGCTCAGGCGCACGGACGTAGCCTCCGAATAATGTGTAATCAAATTGTAACCGATTTGCAATTTACCGCTTTCTCCATTTATGGTATAATCTTTTTACGCCGACATATCCAGCCCTAAATATACCTCGTCCTTGTCGTCCTGCGACACGCCGAGATACCGCCGCGTCACCGCGAAGCTCGTGTGATTGTATATCTCCATGATCACGGCCGGTGAAACGCCGGACTTCCACGCGTGGTAGCCAAAGGTCTTACGCAGCGAATGGCATGACACTCGCCCGATGCGCAAGGTGTCGGCGGCGGCCTTGATGACGCGGTAAGCCTGTACCCGCCCGATGGCCCGTCCGGTTTTGCGGCTCTTGAACACGGCGGCGTCAGGCGCGGCCGGTCGCCAAGAGACGAGAAGCGTCAAAGCCCTCAGGACCTTTTTATGTAGGGCAACGGTCTTTGACTTCCCGGTTTTCCCCTCGACAAGACGGACGCTCTCTCGGACGCGCCGAAGTCTGAAGTCGTAGACGTCGCTCCATTTCAGGCTGAGCAAGTCGCTGACGCGCAGCGCGGTGTATATACTCATCACCACAAGCGCGTGATTGCGGAGCTCGCCGCGCTCAAGGTAAAAGCGCTCCATAGCTTTTACGTCTTTCTTATTTCTTATCGGTTCCGTCGCTGCCATTTGTTTTTCCTCCTAATTTCTTATATGTCGGGGTCCAGAGTCTCAGAGCCAATGTAACATACTATCCAAAGTGTTACATTAGCTTATTATTATAGATTTTTCGGGCTCCCGAAAGCCTTTTTTCGACCCCTCTTAATGCGGTGCTTGCGGGCGCCGTTTATTTATGTCATAAAGTGCCTTGCGCCCGAAAGGGCATATTGCAATGTAATACTTTGGATAGTGTATTACATTACAAGGGGGTACATCAATGAAAAAGCAAGTGCGATCACGCGGAATTTTATTCCGCATCCTCTCCGCGGCGCTCGCCGCCGCGCTGTTTCTGCCTCCGGCGATCATGAGTCACGGCGGCGGACTCGCCGCCGAAGAATTCACCCCGCCGCCCGAGCCCATAGTGAGCGCCCCGTCGGAACCGGCGTGGACACTGTACGAGGGCGCCGAGATCACCACGACCGAAGGACTGCAAAGCGCGATCACCGCCGCGGGAACGACCCCGACAAAAATCGCGCTTACACAGAACGTCGAGCGGACAAGTATCTCCGGTGTTATGGCGGCAGTCACAGTAGCCAATGAGCAGATAATTTTCCTCACGAGCGCCGACGGCAAAAAATACGCCGTCGACGCTAAAGCCGATCCCCTTGACGGCAATACTTGGGCGTCCGTGATCTATGTCGCCGACGGCGGGACTCTGTTTCTGGACGACATCATCCTGACCGGCGGCGGCAGACCCATCGGCGGTGGCGGCGGCGTGGTGCTTGGATTAGGTCTGGACGCCTCGTACCAGCCGGAAAACGCTGTGCTCGTGATG
>JAISFB010000085.1 GCA_031263805.1 Oscillospiraceae bacterium | reverse complement strand
CTTTCGGAATTGCCCCAGCAGGAGAGCCTCGCGGCTTTCTTGTGCGCGTAGACGCAGAAATGCGCGCTTTCGCGCAGCAGCGAACCCGAAAAATACGGCAGAAACAGCATAGGCATAAGATATTCAAATACGGACCCCGACCATGACGCCGGGCCGAGATAAGCCCCGGAGCGCGCAGCCGCACGGGAAAGCGCGCGCCAGTGGCGGACGGGCGCGTCTCCGCGCGCGACGGCGATATAGCTTGTCAGCATGGTCTCCGACGCCAGAAGATCATAGACGTTTTTATTATCGGACCCGCCGAGGCCTATCAGAAAAAGCCGCCGCTTTTTATCGTACAGCGGGGAAAAATCCATCGCGCGGTAAAGCCGCTCGGCGCGTTGCGCGAGCTCGCTCTCGCCGTATTCCGTGAGGCTCTCGCGCAGAGCGATGAGACAGGCGGCGAAATTCCCGGAATCCACTGTTGAGACAAAGCGCGGCTCGCGCGGCGCCATTGCCTCCGTGTCGTACCAGTTATAGAGATGGTCGCGCCATTTCGGTAAAAGCTCGACGGAGCCGAGCGCGGCGCCGATAGTTTTCAGAGCGTCGTCCTTGGAAATCAGCCCGAGCTCTAACGCGGCGACCGGGGCGAGCAGGGCGAGGCCGACGTTCGTCGGCGACGTGTACCGCACAGGGGCGCTTGGCCGTTCGTCCCGAAAGCCGCCGGACTGAAAATTATCAGGCGGCAGATAGTTGTTTTGCGGCGTCAGAAAATCGCTGAAATAGCTGTAAGCACCGCTTGCGGCTTTCAGCAGATATTCGCGGTTTCGCGCCGGGATCGCGGGCTCCGGCTTCTCTCGCCCCATGCTTACGGCGATGACGGGGGCAAAGCACCAGACGACCGCGAGCGCCGCCGCGGACGGGCTCAAGGTCGCCGCCGCGATGACCGCCGCCGCGAGACCGGGTAGCAGACAGGCGAGGTAAGACAGTCTGAACGGGATACGGCGCGGCGTGTTTTTTTGCGGAGGCGGCTCGGAAGCCGCGGCTGTGGTCCATTGCAGCAGATTTCGCTTCGTGCACGCCATACGGAAAATCGCGGTCACGGCGGCGCTTAAACACACCGCGGCCTCTATCGGAAGCAGCAAAAGCCGCGTGAACGCGGCGGCGAGACGGCTTGAAAACGCCTCCGGTATAAACGAAAAGCGCCGGCGGTACCGAAGCCCCCCACGCAGGGTGGCGTTCACTGCGGCGAGCATATGTCCGAAGACGAGCGCCGGCGCGGCGGCGAACGCCTCCGGCAGAAACCGAGGCTCCAGCGCCGCCGCCAAAATGAGCGCGCAGGCGCAGGGCGGGAGCAGGCTTCGGCGCAGATTGTCAAATATCCTCCATTTATCAATGCGTTTCAGAGGATTGCGCTCGCGCTCACCGGACTCGCCGCGCACGCGCGGCAGCAGCCAGGGCGCGTTCTGCCAGTCGCCGCGCGTCCAGCGGTGCAGCCGACCGTAATACGGCGCGGCGGAGGCGGGGAAGCCGTCGGACAGCTTGATATCCCCGGCAAAGCCGCAGCGCAGATACGCGCCTTCGAGCAGGTCGTGCGACAGCACGCGCTCGGCGGGGAAACGCCCGTCGAGGCAGGCCAAATACGCGTCAACGTCGATTATACCCTTGCCGATAAAGCCCGAGCTGCCCGATATGTCCTGATACAGCTCGCCGCGCGAGCCGCCGTAAGCGTCGCCGCCTCCGCCGCCGGAAAACGCGCGCGCGAATTCCGTGCGGACAGACGCGTTCAGGTCTGTGACGACGCGCGGCTGCAAAATACCGTGCCCGCGCGTGACGACGCGCGATTTCGGATCGACGACGGCGCGGTTTAACGGGTGGAGCATAGCGCCGATAAGCTCCCGCGCCGTGCCGGCGCATAGCTGTGTATCCTCGTCGAGGACGATGAGGAATTTAAGCGTGCCTGCGGGCACGGGGAACGGCGGCATCGCCGCCGACGACGGACGGGTTCTCCCGTCGCGCGTGAGCGCGTTCCCCGCGCCGCGGCGCGTTAATTCACGCATAAGCTGCAAGATCGCGCCGCGCTTGCGTTCCCGTCCGCGGAAGACGCGGTCGCGCCGGCTTTCTTCCCGTTCACGCAGGAACAAAAAGAAGCGCCCCGGCGCGTGGGCGTTCAATTTATCTATGGCGCGGCGGGCGGCGGCTTTTATTTCGGCGTCTTCCGGCGTCTCGGCTGTTTTGGCTTCCGGTAGGTCGGCCAAAAGCCCGAAAATAAGATTTTCGCCCGCGTCGCGATTTAATATGCTGTACCTTTCAAGCAGATTCGCCGCCGCCTCGGCGGACTCCTTCGAGGTCAGCAGTACGGCGATAACGGCGAGCGTGCGCGCGTGCGCCGGGACGCCGCCGCGCAGCTCGAGCCGCGGAATGCCGCGCGATACGGCGAGCCTCGTTATCACATAATCGGCGATTTGCCGTATAAGCTCCGACACGGCAATTAGATTTAACGGAAACAGCCATATGTTGCGCGACAAAATCCCGAAAAGCAGCGCTGCGAGCAACGACGCCGCGGCTATGACGAAAGGGTAGAACGCTCCGCTGCCCGGACGCGGCATAATATACTCGCCCACGTGCGCCTTGTTTTTTTCCGCGAGGCGCAACGCGGACAGCGCGGTTTCTTCTTCGTCCGTTCCCGCTTTTTCGGCTTGGCGGGCGATTTCGGCGCGGTACATCGCCCGCGAACCTCGGCTCATCTCCGGATACACCCCGGCGGGGTCTTGCAGCAGAACGCGCTCGACGCGGCTCGCACGTTCGAGAGCCCCGGAAAAATCCGACGAACCGAACGCGCGCAGCGATTTGAACAGC
>JAISFB010000081.1 GCA_031263805.1 Oscillospiraceae bacterium | reverse complement strand
TGTTCGACGGCTTTTTCGACGAGCCCGCGGGCGCCGCCGGCTTTTTCGACGCGTTCCCCGCGGCGGGCGCGCGTATGCCCGGCCCGTATAATATGCCGCGTCAGTATATGCCCGGCGCGTATATGCCGGGTCCGGGCGCCGCTCCCGAAGCGGCGCGCGCCGCCGCCGCGGAAGCGATCCCACCCGCTGACGCGGAGCTTTCCCGTCTGCGCGAGATAAATCTGCTGCGCGAGCGTATGCGCGCCGCGGCATCTAAAGAAGACTTTGAACAGGCGATGCAGCTCAGGGAGGAAATCAAGAAAATGGAGGGTCAGCGCTTATGAGATATGACGACAGATTCACACAGGGCGCGCGGCGCGTTTTCGAGCTGGCGCAGGCCGGCGCCGCCGAATTCGGCCACGGTTACGTCGGCAGCGAGCACATATTGCTCGGCATAGCGCGCGAGGGCGCGGGAGTCGGCGCCAAGGTTCTGCGGGAAAACGGGTTTGACGCGGAGCTTATCCGCGTTACTATAGAAAAGCTCGTCGGGCGCGGGAACCGCGGTGAGCTCCCGCCGCAAGGGCTTACGCCGCGGGCCAAGCGCATAGTTGAAATCGCGCTTATGGAAGCCGGGCGCCTTGGGCAATCGTACATCGGCACGGAGCACCTGCTCATGGGCGTGCTGCGCGAGCGCGAGAGCGTCGCGGCGAAGCTTATCGCCTCGTCCTCCGGCGACATCAATAAAATATACAGCGACATCATAAACGTCTTCCGCGCCGGCGGGGCAGGGCAGCGCGTCGCTGCGGGCAGAGTCCACGGGAACGAGACGAAAACGCTCGACCAATTCTCCCGTGACCTGACCGATCTTGCGGCGGCTGGCCGGCTTGACCCCGTCGTCGGCCGCGAGGACGAAATCTCCCGCGTCATCCAGATACTGTCGCGCCGGACGAAGAACAACCCCGTGCTGATAGGAGAGCCCGGCGTCGGCAAAACAGCCGTGGCCGAGGGCCTGGCACAGAAGATCATCGCCGGTGACGTTCCGGAAACGCTTATCGACAAGCGGATCGTCACGCTGGACCTGACGGGCATGGTCGCCGGGACGAAGTACCGCGGCGAATTTGAGGAGCGCATCAAGACGGCTCTCGAAGAGGTTCAGAAAGCCGGCAACGTTATCCTCTTCATAGACGAGCTGCACACGATAATCGGCGCGGGCGCCGCCGAAGGCTCCATCGACGCCGCGAACATCATAAAGCCGGCGCTCAGCCGCGGCGAAATGCAGGTCATCGGCGCGACGACGCTGAACGAATACCGCAAATACGTCGAAAAAGACGCCGCGCTTGAGCGCCGCTTCCAGCCGGTAACGGTGAACGAACCGACGCCGGAGGAGTCCGTCCGCATCTTGAAAGGTCTGCGCGACAGATACGAGGCGCACCACCGCCTGAAGATCACCGATGAAGCGGTCGAAGCCGCCGTCGCCCTGTCAAGCCGCTATATAAACGACAGGTTCTTGCCCGACAAGGCGATAGACCTGCTCGACGAAGCGTGCTCCCGCGTGCGAATGGAGAACCTGAAGCTTCCGCCAAGCCTGAAAGAGCTTGAAACCCGTCTCGAACAGCTTGTCAGCGAGCTGAACTCCGCCGTTGAAACGCAGGACTTTGAGCTCGCCGTCTCGCTGCGCGACAAGAAGAAAGCGCTCTCGGACGAGCTTAGCGCCGCGCGCGGCCAATGGGCGGAAGCGAAAACCGGAAAGCGCGACAGCGTCGGCGAGGACGACATTGCAGCCGTCGTGTCCGGCTGGACAGGCATCCCCGTCGCCAGCATCACGGAGGACGAAAGCGCGCGGCTGCTGAAGCTTGAAGAGGTCCTGCACCGCCGCGTCGTCGGACAGGACGAAGCCGTTACAGCCGTGGCGAAGGCCATCAGGCGCGGGCGCGTCGGCCTTAAGGACCCAAAGCGGCCCATCGGGAGTTTCCTCTTCCTCGGGCCGACGGGCGTGGGGAAGACAGAGCTTTGCCGCGCGCTGGCGGAGGCGATGTTCGGGGACGAGAACGCGATGCTGCGCGTAGATATGTCGGAATACATGGAAAAGCACACGGTCTCAAAGCTCATCGGGTCCCCGCCCGGTTACGTCGGCTACGACGAGGGGGGGCAGCTTACGGAAAAGGTCCGCCGCAGACCGTATTCCGTCGTGCTGTTCGACGAGATTGAGAAGGCGCACCCGGACGTGTTCAATATGCTGCTTCAAATTATGGAGGACGGTATCCTGACGGATTCGCAGGGGCGTCGCGTCGATTTCAAGAACACGGTCATCGTTATGACTTCAAACGCCGGGGCGCGGGACATATCGGAAAAGCGCCAAAAGCTTGGCTTTTCCGCGACGGACGACGAACGGCGCGAGGACGAGCGGATCAAAGACGCCGTAAACGAAGAGCTTAAACGCATATTCAAGCCGGAATTCCTCAACCGCGTGGACGCCACGATAATCTTCACAAAGCTCACGCGCGAAAATATCCGCGAAATCAGCGCCCAAATGCTTGAAACCGTGCGCCGCCGAGTATCCGCCGCCGGCGTTGAGCTCAGCTTTGAAGACTCGGCGGTCGAGCTGCTGGCCGAGCGGGGCTATGACCCCGTGTACGGAGCCCGCCCCCTGCGCCGCGCGATCCAGTCCGCCGTAGAGGACCTCGCCGCGGAAAGTCTTTTAGACGGGCGGCTTAAACGCGGTGATCACGCGTTTGTGCGCGCAGCCGACGGCGAAATCGTAATAGCGGGAGCGTAATTGCCCGCGATCAATAAATGCCGAGACTGTGCCCGCCGTCTATCGTGACTATCGCGCCCGTCACCTGATCGCTCGCCTGCGAGGCGAGGTACACGGCCAGCGCGCCGATTTCTATAGCCGTGCCAAGGCGGCCTGTCGGGATCGAGCGCGCTATGCCGTCTATAGCGGCCTGCGGCAGGTCACTGAGCAGATTTGAGTGTGTGTAGCCGGGCGCGATCGCGTTCACATTGATATGATGTCCGGCGAGCTCAAGCGCCATTGCGCGCGTGAATTGATTCACGGCGGCCTTTGCCGTACAATAGCTCGCCATAAACACGGCGCGCGACGCCATATCCCCGGCGTTGGAGCTTATATTGATGATCTTGCCGCCCTTGCCGATTACCCGCATATGCCGCCCGACAAGATATGTCATCCGCACGACGCCGTTGAGATCGACGTCGATACATTTGAAATACTCAGAAATTTCGGCGTCCATATCGAGCAGATCGCCGTTTGGCCCGTGCCCGGCGTTGTTGACGAGAATGCCTATCTCGCCGAAATCGGCGACCGCCTGATCGACGGCGCGGCGGCAGCTTTCGATATCAGACATATCCGCCTTATAGAATTTTGACTTGACGCCGTGCTTCGACGTTATCTCGGCAGCGGCGTCCGTACCCGCCCGCTCGTCCCGCGCGAAGATCGCGATGTCGGCGCCCTGCTCGGCGAACGCCGAGGCGATGCCGAAGCCGATCCCCTTGCTTCCGCCTGTGACGATCGCAGCCTTGCCTTTCAGTGAAAAAGCGTTTTGCATTGATGTTATTGACA
>JAISFB010000078.1 GCA_031263805.1 Oscillospiraceae bacterium | reverse complement strand
ACGCAGGAGAGCAGAAAATTCACGAAGAAATATATGAGCGCGACGGAGCCGTATGTAACGAGCGTATGCGCGCCCGTTATCGTCGCGCCCTGGCTCGGCAGCTTGCTTATCAGGACTTTTGAACGGTAAAACATCTCTGCTATCGCGTAGCCGGACAGAAAGGACGTGTCCTTTATCGTCGTGACTATCTGGCTCATAAGCGACGGAACTATGCGTATAAAGCACTGCGGCAGAATAATAAATATAAACGTCGAAATTTTCCCGAACCCCTGCGAGGACGCCGCCTCAAACTGCCCCTTATCTATGGAATTCAGCCCGCCCCGTACTATTTCCGCGACGACGGACGAGGTGTACAGCGTAAGCCCCAGCGTCCCGCGGAAAAATGTCGTGCCCGTCTTCATTACGAAAAGGCAGATCATGATCCACAGCAGCAAGGGCGTGTTCCGGAATATTTCGATATATACAGAGGCCGCGCGCCCGAGCACGCGCCGCTCATAATTGCGCAGCAGCGCCAATACAGTACCGAAAACCGTGCTCACGCCAACCGTTACAATGGCGACGATGAGCGTATAAAGCAGCCCGATCATCAGATAGCGCGTGTTGGCGGGCGTGAAAATATCCTGCAAGGCTCTCGTTACGGTCACAGCATTTCCTCCGCCATAAGCATCATTTCCTCGGCGGCGGCCTCGGACAATTGCAAATGCTCGCGCTCTTTGATACGGCGCTCATAACGCCGCGCCCAGGTCGCGAGAGGGAAGCATATCAGGAAATACAGCGCGCCGGCGGCGACGTATGCCGGGCCGTAGCTCAGCGTCCCCTGAGACGCCCAGCTGTCCGCGCGGTACATCAGGTCAAGCCCCGAAAGCGTTGCCAGCACGGAGGTGTTTTTTATCAGATTTACGGCCTGGTTTGTAAGCGGCGGCAGGATTATCTTTATCGTCTGCGGCAATATCACATACGCCATCGTCTGTATATAGCCAAACCCCTGCGAGCGCGCCGCGTCCCCCTGCCCCTTGGGGATAGAGCGTATGCCGGCGCGTATTACCTCGGCGACGTACGCGCCGTGATATATCCCCACGCCGACGACGCCTATCGTGAAAACAGGCCAGCGAAAGCCGAGCAGCGGAAACGCATTGTAAATAAAAAACACCTGCACAAGCAGCGGTATATTCTGAAAAAACTCGACGTAAACGCGGTTGACGGCGCGCAGCGGCTTTTTCTCGCTCGTGCCGAGCATTCCGAAAACGATACCTATCGCCATCGCGAGAGCGAGGGCGAGCAAGGACACGAGCAGCGTGGTGACAAAGCCGTTAAATATAACGGCTTTGTCGTTCCACAGTCTTTCCCAGCGCCAAAGCGCGAAGGGCGCTCGGCTCACAGCCCGAACTGCTCCACGAGCGCGGCTATCGTCCCGTCGTCAAGCCAGCCGTTGATGAGGCCGTTGACGTAATCCGCCAGCTCTTTGTTTTCAAACTTTGTCGTAACGCCGTAATCCTGCGGCGAGAACTTATCCTCCGTAAGTACGAGGTCGTCCGACAGATACCCGCGCAGTATCGAACGGTCAACGCAGAACACATCGACGTTGCCTGAGTTCAGCGCCGCCTGTATTTCCGGATAAGTCCCGTATTCGTTGAACGTCACGCTGACGCCGGCGGCGTCGGCGGCGGCCTGGATAGCGTCCTTCGACGTCGCCGACTGCGCCACGCCTATTGTCTTCCCGTCGCAGTCCGCGATGCTTTCGATGCCGGAGTCGCGGCGGACGAGCATTCCGACGGCGTCCTGATAATACGGGTCGGAGAAATTATAGCTCAGCTTGCGCTCCTCCGTGATCGTAAACGTCGCGATGACCATATCGACGTCGCCGTTGTCGAGCAGCGGGCCGCGCGTTTTCGCAGTCACGGCCTGGAAGCGAACCTTTGCCGGGTCTCCGAAAATGTCGTTCGCTATGAGCTTCGCCAGCTCGATCTCAAAGCCTTCGTACTCGTTTGTCGCCGTATTGAGCAGTCCGAAATTCGGGACGTCCTCTTTACAGCCGATCTTGAGGACGCCGGCGGCGCGGATAGCGTCGGCGGCGGCGTTTGACGCGCCCGTGTTCGAGTCCGCGTCTGTGTCAGCATCGGCGCCGGTATTGTCGCCGCCCGTTACGGACTCGTTCGGCGAGGCGCCGGGTGTATCTGTGTCTGTTTTCGTCGCGCACGCCGAGAATACGGCGGTGAGCATAACGAGCGTGAGCAGAAGCGCGATAAGTTTCCTGGTTTTCATTTTTATTGATCTCCTTTTTCGTTTTTATTTTATTTCGGCGCCCCTTCGTGTGTCGCTCCGTCCGCCTCCTTTCCGGATCAATTAAAGCGCCGACCGTATTTATAAGTTCAGTACAGCACCTTTGATAAAAACTGCTGTACGCGCTCGTTTGGCGGGTTGTTGAAAAAAGCGTCCGGGTTATCCTCAGCCGTAATTTCGCCGCCGTCCATAAACACTATCCTGTCCGCCGCCTGCTTGGCGAAGCCCATCTCGTGCGTTACTATTATCATAGTGATGCCGTGCTCGTGCGACAGCCGGAGCATTACGCTCAGCACCTCGCCGACGGTTTCCGGGTCAAGCGCCGACGTCGGCTCGTCGAAAAGCAATATCTTGCGCCGCGTGGCGAGCGCCCTGGCGATTGCCACGCGCTGCTGCTGCCCGCCGGACAGCTGGGACGGCAGGCTTTGCGCCTTGTCCGCGAGACCCACGGTTTCAAGACATTCGCCGGCGACCTCAGCGGCCTCCGCCTTCGTCATATGCTGGAGCTTTGTCAGCGCGAGCGTCACGTTTTTCAGCGCCGTCATATGCGGGTATAAATTGAACTGCTGGAACACCATCGCGCAGTGGCGCCGCACAAGCTGCGTGCGGTTTTTCGCCGTAAGCGCCGTGCCGTCGAGATAAACGGCGCCGGAGGTCGGCAGCTCAAGGCCGTTGACGCAGCGAATCGCCGTGCTTTTTCCCGCACCGGACGGCCCGAGGATGACGACCTTTTCGCCCTCGTTCACGACAAGGCTGACATCCTTGAGCACTTGCGTTTTCCCAAAGGATTTATTTACGTGTTCCATCTTTATCACTGGCATATATCCTTTCGCCGCGCGCGAAGCGCGCGGACGTTTGATTCACCGTGCCTGCGGGCACGGGGTACGCGGCGATTGCCGCGACGGGGGACGCTTTCATTCACGTCACGCGAAGCGCGTTCCCCGGGCGCCGCGCGCCCGTTAAATCACGAGTGAGCGCGCGAAGTGCGCTTACGCTGCCTGCGGGCACGGGGTACGCGGCGATTGCCGCGACGGGGGACGCTTTCATTCACGTCACGCGAAGCGCGTTCCCCGGGCGCCCTTTTTTATCCGCCGCCGTCTTTCTGATTCCTATCATAGCACACCGCGGAGCAAATTGCAAGTTTTCGCGAATAAAATTGCATATTTCTGAAAATTGTACGCTGGTCACACTTCGCTCTGCGTGAACCTTCCGTTGGCGAGTTCGTCTTGCAGCAACGCGGCCACATAGGCCGGGCTGTCTCTGTACAGCCCCGTTTCGCTGTCTGACAGCTTGACGAACACCTCTGAATTGTACATCGCGTCCATCGCTTCCTCTATCGGGATCTGCGCTTCCTCTACCAGATAAGCTATAACGTCCTGTGTAACGCCTTCCATTAGGGCCCTGACCTTATCCATACGTCATTCCTCCGCGCACCGCAAGTATTTCAGCGCCCTTTCCGTGTGGAAAGAATATTGCGCGGTCAGCGACTTGTATTCCAAGCCGCTGACCAACGCGTCTATATCAATAAGCCGATTGGCAAAAAGCCTCAGCAGATAAGCGATATCATCATTGGCGACCGGGCCGGAAACGATATCATACTTGTTATCCTGATTGCAAAGCGTATCGCCAATATCGCTAAACCGTTTATCGCGGTTGTTCAGCACGAAAAGAGCCCAGTCCTTACCGGGCTTGTCAAACGTCAGCGTCCGGACGTCCCCGGAAGAAAACGCCGACACGTCAAAACTGAATGCCGACACTTGCGGAGAACCGCCGTAAAGACGCGCGATACGCCGTGCCATCTGCATTGCCTGCTCGCGAATGTCGGTCAGATAAAAGCCCCGCCCGAAATCTTTATACGGGCGGCATTTTGACAGGTCGATCTCATCGACCTGAACATTTGAACCGTGGTAAAGGGTCATTGCGGCAATACTCCCCCGTTCCGGCGGCAAATCGTTTTCAGGTCCTCAACAGCGTCGTCGAGGCTCAGCGTATGCTCAATATCGTAATGCCGCATCAAAAACTCCATCCCTCCGAATTTCGCCAAAAAGCGGTACGCTATTTGCGGTTCCAAGCCAAAACGCTCCGCAAAATCATTTATGCAAATAACGAGGTAATTTATAATATCGGTCTGCTGTTTCGTGATCATTTCCGTTCCCGCCTCCCATTTTCCCGTCCCCTGAGCATCCTCTGCGGCTATTATATCAGACCG
>JAISFB010000066.1 GCA_031263805.1 Oscillospiraceae bacterium | reverse complement strand
CGCGCCTCGTTCTTCACGGGGATGGCGGTCTCCGGCGGGACGGCGCGGGACGGCGCGCTCGACGGGGACGCGGGGGCGGAGGACGGTTCCTCTCCGGCGACGGACGAGGCGGCTATGGCGAAATCGGGGTACGCGGCGTTGCCGTGCTCGCCGATATCCAGGCCCTCCAGCTCCTCAGCCGCGCTCACGCGCATTCCGAGAGTCTTTTTGATGACAAGCCACGTTGCGCCGGACGCGATAAATGTGAACGCGCCGACCGCTATGATTCCGATAAGCTGCACACCAAGCAGCGACACCCCGCCGCCGAAGAACAGACCGTTTACGGTTGAAAGCGTAGTGACGCCCTCCTGCGCGAACAGCCCAACGCATATCGTCCCGAACACGCCGCAGCCCAGATGCACGCTCGTCGCGCCCACGGGGTCGTCTATCTTCGCGCGGTCGAACAGTATGACGGCGAACACCACTATGACGCCGGCTATCGCGCCGATTATGAGCGAGCTGAGCACGCTGACGTAGGCGCACGCGCCCGTCACGCCGACAAGCCCCGCGAGGCAGCCGTTTATCGTCATACCGAGGTCCGGCTTGCCTATGAATATCCAAGATACAGCCGTTGAGGTGAGCACGGCGGCGATGGCGGCAGTATTCGTCGTAACTAATATATGTACCACGTCTCCGGGCTCCTGCATACTCATCGTAGAGCCCGGATTAAAGCCGAACCACCCGAGCCACAGGACAAAGAGCCCTATAGTCGCCAGTGACATATTGTGCCCCGGTATCGCCTTGGGCTTGCCGTTCTTGTCGTATTTCCCTATGCGCGGGCCGAGTATCATAGCGCCCGTGAGCGCCGCCCAGCCGCCGACTGAGTGCACAACAGTGTCGCCCGCGAAGTCCATAAACCCGAGGTCCGCGAGCCAGCCGCCGCCCCATACCCAGTGCCCGACTATCGGGTAGACCACAAGCGTCAGCACGAAAGAAAACACGATGAACGAGATATATTTGATGCGCTCCGCCACGGCGCCGGAGACTATGGTCGCCGCCGTCCCGCAGAACACGAGCTGGAAGAAGAACTTGCCCCAAAACGGCACGTTCGGCGTCAGCGTTTCGGCGTAGTAATCGATCTTGCCGCCCAATATGAACAGATTCTCCGTCCCTATTATGGGGTTGTCCCCTCCGAACATCAGCCCCCAGCCCAGCAGCATGAACCCGAATGACGACACGGCGAACACGATAAAGTTCTTCGACAGGATATTCACCGTGTTCTTCGCCCTCGCCATCCCGCTCTCGACCGATGCAAAGCCCAGGTTCATAAAGAACACGAGCATCGCCGCCAGTATCACCCACAGGGTATCGACCATCATTGTTGTATTCACAAAAATTCCGCCTTTCCATCCCATAAAAATAATTTTGATAATATAGCAAAACGGCGCGCGCTCCGCCCCTTATAGCTCTCCGGAAAGCTTTTGGGGCAAAACGCACGCCGTTGTGCGTGAAAAAGGGCGCTCATCGCGGAGAAATGATTTCTCCGTCCGACGAACGCCCTTGTTCTTCGATGATAATAACCTATCGCATTTTACTTGTCAATAGCAAATTTCAAAAAATTTAATAAATTTTTTCATGTGATCATATGTGCGGCGGCGCCCTCCCCGCGAGCAAGCCCGCGAGCATTATGACCAGCGAGCACAGAACGCCTGCGAACAGCGGGTCAACGGACGACGGTAGCAGGGCGTTTCCCGCTATCATGGCGCAGGGCGCCGCCAGCACGGACGCTGTGACATAACGCGGCGGGACGCGCCCGCGGAGGAACAGCGCGGCGCACAGCGGCAGAAACCCGACGGCGCCGCGCAGACCCATCGCCAGGTAGCTCCAGTTCAGCACCGCGGCGCCGAGGCCGCACGAGGCCAGCGCTGCGGAAAGCGCGAGAATGAGCGCGATGACAAGCCGGCTCACCGTCAGCATCCGGCGGTCGTCCGCTTTCGGATTGATATAGACCTTATACAGATCGACCGTGAGAACGGAGCTTAGCCCCAGGGATATGCCCGCGCCCGTGCCCGTCAGGGCTATAAGCAGCGCGGCGAGTACAGCCCCCGCCGCGACGGGCGGCAGCGTTTCGGTGATGAACAGCGGAAGCGCCGCCGCCGAGGGAGCGTCCGGATAATTCAACCTCATGTACATACCTATAAAAATACTCATAAGACCGATTATCGGCACTGCCGCCGCGCATATAAACATTCCCGCGCGTGATTGCTTCGCGCTCCGCGCCGATATGACCGCTTGAATATACGACTGCGTCGTGAGTACGCCCAGTATCAGCGACAGCCCCCCGCCTATGTTGGTCGATACGCCTCCCGCGAACAGATTGAAAAACTGCTCCCGCGGCAACGCTCCCGATAGTCCCGCAGGTCCGCCGGCAAGGGAAAGCGCTATCAGTCCGCACGCTCCCACGCCAATGTAAATCAGAGCCGTCTTGCCGAGCCCGACGAGTCCCGCGCCCCACGCGCCGCCGAAGACGACATAGACGAGCATCAGCACCGAAATAATTATGACGGCTGGCAGCGGCGGGATACCGCTGATAGCCGTTATGAGCGCCGCTCCAGCGAGCGTTTGCGCGGCGACCGTCAGAAAATTACCGATCGACGTCGCGAACGCTGCGGCAGTCGCGGCGGCGCGTCCGTATTCCCCGGCAATAATCTGAGGCAGGGTACTCGCGCCGCGACTGTGCAGCGGACCGGCAAAAAAGCACGCCATCATCAGGCAGCCAAGACCGCCGCCCAGTGTGAACCACCATGCCGAAAAGCCCGAGGTAAAAGCGAGCTGCGCCGTGCCGATGGTTGACGCCCCGCCGACGAGCGAGCCGAGTACGGAGCCCGCCACGATACCCGCCCCGGCGCGCCGCCCGCCGCTGATGAAGTCGCCGGCGGATTTCACACGGCGCCCGGAGCTTACGCCGAGCGCCGCCGTGAGCAGTAGCACGATCCCCGCGCCCAGATAATGCGAAGCGGTCAAGACGCTCCTTCCTCTTTTGCCTCTTTCGCCTCTTTCGTAAAAAGCTCCGCTATCCGCGCCATTGCGTCCTCGCCGCCGAGGTATGCGGCGTCCGCGTCCAGATCATAAAACGGCGGCGCGCCCCACGCCCTGTTGAACTGCCTGTAGTACGAGCGGAGCCTTTTGTCGGCCCGCGCGAGCTCGCGCTCCGTGCCGCCCAGAGCCTTTGCGCGCCCGGCGCCGTCGGCGCCGACAAATATCCGCACCGCGCCGTACTCCGGCGGCAACGCGACGGAGGCGTGCCCGCCGGCAAACACGCACGGACCGCCGCGCGCCAGACTGATGATAGCCATCAGCTTCGCCCGAACCAGTCGTACGGCGGACGGCAGACGGAGCTTATCGCAGTCCTCTGCGGCGAGGTCATACGCCGCATATAGATTCCGCTCCGCGTATTTATCAAGTACGCGCCTTTCGATGCCGCTCAGTCTCGACGCCTCGTCAAGCTGTTCGTCCCGCCCGTAGCACGGCAGCCCCAAGCGCTTAGCGAGCGCCCGCGCCGCCTCCTCCGAGCCGCTGCCGGGATATCCGTCCACGGCGATTACAGTTTTTTTGGGTTCTTGCGCATGAATTTTCCGCATTACTTGTTTCCTCCAAACAAAAAAATACCGGCAGGCAAAATGTCCGCGAACGGGTCATTTTGTCTGCCGGCTCCGGAGCGGGTCTGTCGTTGCCTTGTGGGCAACCCCCGCTCA
This sequence comes from Oscillospiraceae bacterium, assembly GCA_031263805.1. GTDB lineage: Bacteria > Bacillota > Clostridia > Oscillospirales > Oscillospiraceae > JAIRRO01. The sequence goes on along the minus strand of JAISFB010000066.1, from coordinate 794 downwards.
AAACGGCGATATTTTACAGGGTGCTTTATGCCTTATGGTTTGAATCGTTTTTCGTCAGAATGCCCTCATACTCCTTAAAAATAAGACCGAACGCGGTTTGGATCGCCCTTTTCGCGCAACCGTGATAGTGCTGCTCGAGCGACTCAATGAGTCCGCCGGCGCCGTCGTTCATGTTGTAGCCGCAGACGACGCGGGATATAAAGTCCTTGCTCAGCGTTGTAATCAGCGAGAGATCTGTCTTCATGATTACGCCCGTATGTATGTTCACCTCCACCGCAACCGCGAGAAACTCGTAGACCTTCTGCGAGGTCGTGTTTGCGGGCAGCTTGACGTGGCTGCTGATAAATATCGTGTTCTCATCCATGGCGCGCAACCTTCTTTATCGATTGACTTTTTAGCAAAAAACCAGCCAAAAAAGAGTGTTCCCCCTTTCTCGGCTGGCTCTATATCAGATTCAATCCGGCTTGTGACCGTTCTCTGAGATAAACAGCGGTTTTCTGCTATTAAAATGAGTTTAGCACAAGGCGGCGCGGTTGTCAACACCTTTTTAACCCGCCCGATATGCCGAGCAGGATTATTCTCCCCTTGTTTATAAAATATCTTATTTTCGAGAGGCGCTCTCCGGTGCGGCGCAGGGCGGCTATCTTACGGCGGGACGCGTCCGTAAACGGCGCCGCGGCGAGCGCGGCGGCTTTGCTTTTCAGCGACTTGAATTGCGTGAGGAAGATAAGGTCGTACCAGGCGTTTATATCCTCGTCGCGCCTGTCGCTTTTCCAGTGCATATCGTATTGGCT
>JAISFB010000017.1 GCA_031263805.1 Oscillospiraceae bacterium | reverse complement strand
AGCACGAGCACGACGCGATAGACGAGCTCGAAGCTATCGCCCCCGGCGTCGCCGCCGTGGCGTCCGGGGAGCACGACGGCGCGATAATCGTCTCCGGCGCGCTTAAAATCAGCACGGAGGACCCGCGCTCCGCGCGCCACTACGTCGCCGATTGCCTTGAGCGCATCGCGGCGGAGGTTTACGCCGCCGGAGGCGTCGTCGGGCACATCAAAGCGTCCTTCGTCGCGACGAGCGCCGATATTCTTTCCGTCACGCAGCCGGGAGAGAGCGTCCGCCTCGCGCGCGCTCCGGAAACCGAGGTCAAGATAGGCGTCGCGGCCATCGTGTTCGAGATCGACGTCGATTTTGTAAAAAGCCTTGTGCTCGAAGCGCTTGAAGGTCTCATCGACTGACGGACAACTTTTTGACAGCTAAGCCGCCCGTTCCGGGCGGCCGGGCGTAGCCCGTAATTATAATTATTAAGAGTCCGGCAAAGCCGGACGAGAGGCGGCTGACATTGGATTTGGATATCATCGACTCGCACGCGCACATATTTCCGCCGAAAATAGAGCGCGTCGCCACGGAAGCAATCGGCACTTTTTACGGCTATGGGATGACGCATATGGGCTCGGTCACAGAGCTTTTGAAAACGGGCAAAAACGCCGGGGTCTCGCGGTTCGTCGTGTTTTCCACGGCGACGACGCCCGTGCAGGTGACAAAAATAAACGATTTTATTTTAGAATCGTGCGCGGAGCACCCGGAATTCATCGGCGCCGGAACGATGCACCCGGAATATCCGGACTACAAGGCGGAGCTCGACCGCATATACGCCCGCGGCCTGCGCGGAATAAAGCTGCACCCGGATTTTCAAAAGTTTTATATCGACTGCGACGCGCTGCTTGACATATTCGCGTATTTACAAGAAAAAAATATGTTCCTCATCACGCACAGCGGGGACATACGGCACGGCTTTTCGGACCCCGTCCGCGTTGCCCGCGTGGCGAAGCTTTTCCCGGAGCTGAATATCGTCGCGGCACATTTCGGCGGCTGGAGCGAATGGGAAAAGGCGCGGCGCGTGCTCGCCGACCTGCCGAACGTCTATTATGATACAAGCAGCACGTTTGGCTGCGGCGGGCGCGGCGAGGTCGAGGCCGGCTTCCGGCGCTTCGACAACACGCATATATTTTTCGGCGTGGATTTCCCGATGTGGGATCACGCGGACGAGCTCGCGCAGCTGCGCGGTATCGGGCTCGACGACGAGACGCTTGAAAACGTGCTGCAACGGAATTTCGAGAGGTTTTTGGCGCTGCACGGGTAAAAAAACGCAGCCCCCGCGAAATGGCGGGGGCTGCATTTTATTTATCTTAGGCTCAACTGCTCTCGCTGACGTAAAGCGCCGCGCGGCTTTGGATCACGCTTGCCGTTTCCTCGGCTGTTTTCGCGCCGGCCCAGAACGCCTCGGCTTCCTCCATAATGATTTTGGATATCTGCTCGTCGGAGCCGATCAGCGCGCTTGCGCCTTCTATTGCTTGCAGCGTGCGCGCCGCTTCCTCCTCGGTTATCGCGTAGTTCTCGAAATACGGGTCTGTCCTGTCGATTTCGTCCTCAGAGTAGATACTATAGACCGACAGCCCGCCGGCGGCGTTTATCCGCAGCACTCGGAGACCGTCCGTGAAATCGCGTTCCTCCAGCGGGACGGTCTCCGCGCTCGCGACCTCTTTGAAGTTTTTCTTATCAATAGACATCGCGCCGTATGGGTCTCCGCTGTCTTCATTCGCAAGGTCTATCGTGTGGCAGATGAATTCCCACGCTAAGTCCTTGTTCGGCGACGAGGCGGAAATCGCGTAGCCGCCGCCGGTAGCGGCGATCACATTCCCGTTTCCTCCGCCGGCCGTCGGATATCCTATGAGCGCGGTTTTTTCGCCGAACAAAAAGTCCATATCGTGCGCCGCGCGCGGGCCGTACATATATTCACTGAGCAGCAGCGTGCGTTCTTCGGAATACGACGTTTCAATATCGCGATAGTATTCCATATACGCCGCCTGATCCGAGTACAGGGCGCTGTAATCTATCTCCTTCGGGAAGCGCTTGCTGAATTCGAGCGTTTCGATAAATTCACGGCTGTTGAACGCGCACGTGCCGGATTCCCAGTCGATATAGCGGCTCATCCCGAGCCACATAGTATTTGTCAGCCAGTCCGCCGCCGTCACACTCTGCATTATCGCGGCGCCGGGGCGCGCGTCGGCAAGCTCCGAGAGCTCAGCCGTCGTAATGCTCTCACGCCCTCCGAATATGGACAGCTTGCCGGCGAGCGTTATAACGTAAAAGCGCGGTATTATCCGATATATCTTCCCGTCCGGCGAGCCCACCGTAAGCACATTTTCAAACAAATTTTCACGCAAGACGCCGTGCTTTCCGGAATCGACAAACGGCGTCAAGTCCGCAAGCAGTCCCTTTGAGATATATTTCTCCGGCGTTCCCGGCAGCGCTATGATATCCGGCGCGCGCCCGGCTATTATGTCGAGGTCGAGCTGCGCCTGTCCTCTTGTATAGTCGTCGCTCGTGTTGTATTCGGAATAATCCTTTATCATGATCCGCGCCGTCCGGCTCGATTTATTGAATTTCGTAACGGTGCTTATTTCGCCGTAGACCACGCCGAGCGTCAGCACGGTTTTTCCCTCCAGCGTCGCGTTTTTATCCTCCGTGAGGCGGTATACCGTCGTTGTGTCCGTCTTTTTCACGGGGCCGAATTCGACGGTCGCCATAATAAAGCCGCCGTCTATCGACGCGAATATTTGACTGCCGTCAATGCTTATATCAGAATTTACGAAATCAATGATCTTTTCGCCGGTTACCGTACCTGTCGCCGCGTCAAGCTTCGCGCCGTAAAGTCCGCTGTACAGGTAATAGAACAGATACTCGCCGCTCCCGTCGAATATGTTTTGAAAATAGTGCGAGCCGTTGTATTTTATCGCCGTCCCTGCGGACTTCGCCGCGAAATCTATCGGCTTTATCGCAAAGCTCCGGCTTGTCGCCGTCGATTCCTGCGTCATATACATCATCTCGCCCGTGTTCGCCGTGAAAACCCCTCCCATATAAGACGACACCGAAAGTGGGTCCCTGATCGTAAACGCGTGCCTGCCGTCGGCTGAAAACGCATAAATATCTTGTGATTGCAAATATATATTCCCCTCAGAGTCGTGTGTTATCGTCTGAATATAATAAATGTCTCTGAGCTCCCCTCCCTCCGGGGAGTATAAATCTGTGTTATACAGCTCCGTTCCGTCCGGGGCAAGCTTTATCAGTCTGAACGTGCTTTCGTAAACCGGGTCATCCGGGTCCGCGCCGTTCGCGCGAGCGGACAGACCGACAAGCCAAATGTTCCCCTCCGTGTCAGCGTCAAACGCCGAAAGCCGTATGCCGTCCCAAAACCCGTCGGCGGTATCCACAGCGGCTTGCTCCCAATGCGTTTTTGCGTTGCCGCCGTCAATATCGCACGATATGATCCTTTGAACTACCGTTCCGGCGGCGTCCCCGTCCGAATGCGCGTTACCGTAGAAATAAACGCGATCCCCGACGGACTTTAACCCGCGGTAGCTGACGCCGCTGAGCCCTATCGTGATCGGCGTTTCCGTGTAGACGTTTTCAAACGCGATTTTTTCCGCCTGTACGCCGGTCGCGGTCGGCGCGTCGGAGCTTGCCGGCTTTGCAGTCCCGTCGCAGCCCAAAAGAATCACTGACAGCAGCGATAAGAGCGTTACCGCCGCCGCGAGGCATTTGCCGAGCTTTTTCATTTTCTTTTCCTCCTTAAAAATCCTCGAAATATTTTCAAGGTTTTGCGTTTTATTTATCCTTTGTGTTTACGCGAGCCACTGGCGCGGGCCGAGCATCGCGCCCCAAAATATGCCG
>JAISFB010000190.1 GCA_031263805.1 Oscillospiraceae bacterium | reverse complement strand
TCAATGTAAACTATGTTCTCCAATATGAGATTGACGTCCTTCATGTTGCCGCCGTAAACGGCCTCGCGGATGCCGTGATCGGCGGCGTAGTACTTTTCATTGACCGCAAGCAGCCTCTTGCCCTGTAAATCCTGTCTGCGGACTTGATAGAACAGGAATGCGTCCGTGCAATAATTGATGTAGTTCATGATCGTTTCGGGCGCCGTCACGCGGTTTTCGCTCTTAAAGTATTTTGAGAGCGACGCCGCAGAAAACGTCGTCCCGACGCCGCCGAATACATAAGCGATAATGCGCTCTAACAGATCGACGTCGCGAACCTTATTGCGTTTCACAACGTCCTTGAGAACGACCGAATTGAACAAGTCTTGCAGATAGATTTGCGCCGGCATAGCCTCATAACGGAGGTTTCCAAGATATGGCATACCGCCGAGGGTAAGATAACTTGTGAACGCCTCCTGCTCTTGCGCTTTCGGGAATACGGAGGTAAACAACTCCAAAAACTCCCCAAAGGAAAACGGGTAGATAATAAACTCGACATACCTTCCGGCAAGGTAGGTCGCAAGCTCGCCCGAAAGCAGCTTGGCGTTAGAGCCCGTGATGTAGACGTCGCAGTCGAACTCCACGCGGAATGAATTCACGCATTTTTCCCATTCCGAAACCTCTTGAATTTCATCGAAGAAAAGGTACGCCTTCCCCTCAATACGGGATATCCTCTGCGCGACCTCCTTGTGCAGCGCCTCGGCGGTACATAGCCGCGCATTGCCCATATCCTCAAAATTGAGCTTTATAAACTGAGAGCCGGAAATCCCCTGCGCGATCAACTCCTCCTGTATCAGCTCTAACATAACTGATTTGCCGCTGCGCCGGATGCCGGTCAATACCTTAACAAGCTCGCTTCCGATAAACGGACGGATGCGGCTCATATACGCTTCTCTTTTGATCATAAAAATATACGCTCCTTACCATTCCCAATAACAGTAAAGTCATTATAACGCAGATACAACTGATTTGCAAGCGGTAATTGCAAATAAATTAAGTTATATCTTAATCTCGCGTATTGCTCATCCGCTCTTGACACCCGCGCGGTTTTATGCGATACTGTAGGCGTATCGGCGGTTCATCGCCGGGCAAAAAACAAAAAAGGACGGTAGAATTGATGAAAAGACCCCTTACGCTGCTTTTAGTATGCACACTCATCGCGACCCTTGCTCTCCTCGCGGCCGGCTGCTCCGGCGAGACGTCGCCCCCCGGAGACAACTCCTCGCCGCCGCCGGAGGCTCCGACCTCCGCCGAGCCCCCCGAAGCTCCGGAATCCCCCGCTATCACGCCTTCCGCATCCGGCAATTACACAAGCGAAATGAAGATACCCTACGGACGTGACATATCCCCGGACGACGGCGCCGACGGCTATTATGAGGGCGGCGTGGCGTATTTCACGGAGCGCGACGGAGACCATCCCGACAGCCCGTACTTCGCCAAGCTTGATTTTTACAATATGGCATCGACCGATACGCTGACGATTTTGCCGCAATACAAAACAGTGCAGCAGACAAGCGAATGGAGCTGCGGCCCCGCCGCGGCGCTGACGGTCATAGAATATTTCGGGAACCCGGACGCCTTGGACGAAATGGCCGTTTCGGAGCTCCGCCCGCAGGGGTTAGATCCGTCGGCTACCTCGCTCGACGAAATGCTTGAGATTTTTGAAAAGGCGGGCGGCTTCGACGTCGTATCCACGCGCAATTTTGAAGGCGAATTTTGGCTCGATACTATTCAGGCTTTTCTCGCGGAGGGGACTCCGGTCCTGATCTGCTGGAATGATTGGGGCGGTCACTGGCAGTCGATCATCGGCTACGATACGATGGGTACCGAGCTCGAAAGCGACGATGTACTGATCGTCGCCGACCCTTACGACACGACGGATCACAATCAGGACGGCTACGGCGTCATCCCCGCCGAGCGATTCATATACAATTTTACGATGTACGATTTCTTTGACGGCGGCGACGAGAACAATGATATGCTGTTCGTCGCGGCGAAGCCCGCCGCTTAAAATCCCGGAAACGATAAGACAATACGGCGGCGCCCCCGGCTTTCACCGGGGGCGCCGCTTGTCTTGACCGCTCTCGCTCTATTTCGAGTAATTCATCCGCGACTGCTTATACAACTCCTCGCTGTACGCCCTTGTCTGCACGGACGCGCCGTAGTAGTTGAAAATCGAGGGCTTGTCGGCGCGGCAGAATTTTTCCGCGTACTCGCGGGCGCGTTCGCGCTGCTCGTCCTCCGTCAGCGTTGACGGGTCGAATATCTCGGGAGTTACGCCGACAAGTATTTTATCGCCGTATTCCTCATAGATTTTATGAGTGTCGTTCATATTCTGGCCGCTCCAAGAATCCCAGCCGCCGGCGATGAAGTTCGGTATCTGCTTGTAGGCCTGGCCGCAGGAGTGCAGGTCGCAGTACTTCCCGCGCGAGTGCAGATAGTCTGTGACGCGGCGCATATACGGCACGATCATTTCATTCGCGACGGCGGGCGAGAAGAAGGTCTCCTTCTGGCTGCCCCAGTCGTCGTGGATACAGAAGCCGTCGATGAACGGGAAATGCTGAAGATACTTGTCAAAGATTTTTATGTACAGGTCGGAGAGCTTGCTGAAAAAGTCCTTTACCGCATCCTTTTGGTCCTCGTCGAACACGGCCATTATCGCGCCCTCGAAGTCCATAAAGGAGATGAGCCGCTCATACCAGCCGTTGAGGAACCATGCGACGACGGAGCGGTTGCCGTCGGAGAATTTGGCGTTCGCCTTCGCGTTTTCCTCCCAGTCCCATTTTTCAATGTCCGGCCAGACGAGCTTTTCGGCGATCTCGTTCGCGTCCTCGATGAACGGCTTGCCGGGGCGCACCATGCTACCGCCGACCTGCGGGACGTATTCCCACTCTATGCCGAACATATCGGGGCCGCCGCCGGAGCCCATCGGGAAGCCGCTCGCGTCGAAAACGAAAGCGCGCGCGATGTTGTCGGGGTTTACCTTGGGGGAAAACATCGATTGCTCGGAGCCCGTCACCTGCCAGAGCGGTTTTCTCCGGTAGACGGCGTTGTACCCCTCGCGCGGTGACACGGGATACTTGAAGATCACGGTGGGACTGCCGGCGCCGAAGCCCGGTATTGTGGTGGCCTCGCTGATTTCCTTGGGGTCGAACGGGATCGAAGCTGTTGACATTTGAAATACCTCCTAAAATATTTTCTTGGATGTTTTTCTGTATTTACTAAGAATTACTTAATTGTACACCAAAGTTTTGTGATTGTCAATCACCGCGGCATATGCTATAATAAAAAAAGTTTTTGGGGTGATTATATGAAAAAGCTTATTGCAGCGCTATGTTCAGCGGCGCTTATGACCGCGGCCCTGGCCGCGTGCGGGAACTCGGGAGAGGCTTCCCCGCCGGATCCTGAGTCCTCGGCGTACTCGGAGACCGCCGCGCAGCCGACGCCGGACGGGACGATACACGCGATACGGCCGCCCGCGGCGACGGAGGCGATATCGCCCGCGGGAGACCGGCTCGTCCCTTACGACGGGATAGTCGAGCATCTTTTTTTCCACACGCCGATAGCGTATACGGAGCAGGCCTTTGACGGCGACTCGCAGGAGGAGGGCTTCGATATGTATATGGTCACGGTGGCGGAATACAAAAAGATACTGCAAAGCCTGTACGACAAGGATTACATAATCGTAAATATGAACGACGTCTGGAACGAGTACACCGACGAGAGCGGCAACCCGTATATGAAGCGCGAGACGCTTATGATACCGGAGGGCAAGAAGCCGATCATAATTTCGTTCGACGATATCAGCTACTACGAATATATGATGGACAACGGCTTCCCGTATAGGCTGATGATCGGGCGCGACGGCGATATCTGGAGCTACGGCAAGGACCCCGCCGGGAATGAGGTCATTTCGCAGGACATCGACTGCGTTACGATCCTCGACAAATTCGTAAAAGACCATCCGGATTTTTCGCTCGGCGGCGCCAAGGGCCTTATCTGCCTGACGGGCTATAACGGAATTTTGGGCTACCGCACGCAAACCGACTCCAAGGATTCCTCGCCCGAGTTCGAGGCGCGGCGGCAGAGCGAGATCGCGCGCGTCAAGCCTATCGTGAAGCGGCTCAAGGATACGGGCTGGTATTTCGCCTCGCACAGCTGGGGGCATATCAATCTCAACACGGCCTCGTTTTCCAAGTCGAAGGGCGACGCGGACCGGTGGATGGAGGAGGTCGGCTCTCTCATCGGGCCCACAAAGCTTATGGTGTATCCGTTCGGCTCTCGCCTTGACGGGGACGACGTGACAAAGACGGGTGAGGCGTTCCGCTACTATCACAGCCTCGGCTTCCGCGTGTTCGCGTCCGTGGGCGTAGAGTCGTACTCAAAAATCAAAAAAGAGATCAGCGCCGTGATATGCGACAGGATGCACTCCGACGGCGTTACGCTGAGGCACGAGCGCAACAGGTATATGAAATTTTACGACGCCGCCGAGGTCTGGGACGACGCCCGCCCGTCGGGGAGCTCAAAATACACCCGGGACTGGTAAAGCCCAAAATTATCGGAGATATACAAATGAACGAAAAGCTTGCGCGGATACTCCCGCGCGTACAAAAGCCCGCGCGCTACTCCGGCGGGGAGTTCAACCAGATCGTAAAGGATAAATCAAAGCTCGACCTGCGCATAGCGCTCTGCTTCCCGGACACGTATGAGATCGGGATGTCGAACCTCGGTATGCGCATACTCTACGATGCGGCGAACAGGCTCGAGCGCGTGTGGTGCGAGCGCGTTTTCGCCCCGTGGGGCGATATGGACGAGGAAATGCGAAAGGCCGGGCTTCCGCTTTTCGCGCTCGAATCCGGGGACAGCCTACGCGATTTCGATGTAATCGCGTTCTCGTTCGGATATGAGCTGGCTTACACGGCGGCGCTCAATATGCTCAGTCTCGCCGGACTTCCGCGGCGCTCGTCCGAGCGGGAGGGCCTGACGCCGCTTGTAATAGCGGGCGGCGCGTGCTGCTTTAACCCGGAGCCTATGGCTGATTTTATGGATTTGTTCCTCATCGGCGAGGGCGAGGAGCTGAATATCGAGGTGTACGAGCTTCTGCGCTCGGCAAAGGCGCGCGGGCTGTCAAAGGCGGAATTTCTGCGCGAGGCGGCGGGTATCGCGGGCGTCTACGTCCCGTCGCTGTACGACGTCAGCTACAACGATGATGGGACGATAGCTCAAATAGCGCCGCGGCTGCTCGACGAAACGCTTCCGATATCGGCGAGTATGCCCGTCACAAAGCGCGTCGCGCGGGATTTTTATTCGTCGCGCTCCCCCGTGAACGCCGTCGTGCCGTCCACGGAGATAGTGCACGACCGGGTGTCTCTCGAGCTGTTTCGCGGCTGTATACGCGGCTGCCGCTTCTGTCAAGCGGGCTACGTCTATCGCCCGGCAAGGGAGCGCCGCCCCGAAACGCTCGTCGAGGACGGCATCCGCGCTCTGAAAGCGTCGGGGTACGACGAGCTCACGCTGCTCTCGCTTTCGACAAGCGACTACACTCGCCTGCTCGAGGTCTGCGACGGGCTTTTGGACTATTGCGAGCCGCGGAATATTTCGCTGTCACTCCCGTCTCTGCGCGCCGACAATTTTTCAATAGAGCTTATGAGCCGCATACAGCGCGTCCGCAAATCGGGGCTCACCTTCGCGCCGGAGGCGGGAAGCCAGCGTCTGCGCGATATCATCAATAAAAACGTCACGGAGGATGAACTGCTTAACACGTGCCGCGTGGCCTTCGAGGGCGGCTGGAACAGCGTAAAGCTCTATTTTATGCTCGGGCTGCCCGGCGAAACGGACGAGGACGTTCTCGCGATCGCTGAGCTGTCAAACCGCGTGCTGCACACGTGGCGGACCTTCGCGAAAAACAAAAACCGCGGGGTGCGCATCGCCGTCTCGACGTCCTGCTTCGTGCCAAAGCCGCACACGGCGTTTCAATGGTCGGCTCAGGTAGAGCGCGGGGAATATCTGCGCCGCGTCAAGCTTTTGCGCGAGAATATGCGCGCGAAATCCGTGACGTATTCGTGGCACGACGCGGACGTGAGCTTCATAGAATCCGTTTTAGCGCGCGGCGACAGGCGGCTCGGCGCGGTTCTAGACGAGGTCTGCAAGCTCGGCGGGAGGCTTGACGCATGGGCGGAGTATTTTGATATAGACCGCTGGCTGTCCGCGTTCGCCGCCCACGGCGTAGACCCCGGGTTTTACGCCTGCCGCGAGCGGGAATATTCGGAGCTTTTGCCGTGGAGCGTCATATCCTCCGGCGTATCCGATAAATACCTGATAGCGGAAAACGAGGCTGCGCGGCGCGGCGAAACGACGCCGGACTGCCGCGCGAAATGCTCAACGTGCGGCGCGTCGGAGCTCTGTCACGAAGGAGTATGCCGCGAAACAAGCTGAGCATTTCGTAAAAAGCAGGAGTATACTATAAAATAAACGGCGTATGCCGTGATTCTAAAGGTGTGTACCGTGAATAATATCAGTATTAAAACGCGGCTTGTGATGAGCAAGCTCGGCGCCGCGAAGTATATTTCCCATCTCGATTTTATGCGCACGGCGCGGCGCGCGTTTATCCGCGCCGGCATACCCCTGCGCTATTCGGAGGGCTTCAACCCCCATCCGCTGATGAGCTTCGCGCTGCCGCTCTCCGTCGGACAAGAGAGCGTATGCGAGCTTTTGGATTTCGAGCTCGCGGGAGAAATGCCGCCCGACGCGCTGAAACGCCTCGCCGCCGCCCTGCCAGAGGGGATCACCGCGACGGAAATGTACTCCGGGGGACAAAAGCCCGGCCTGCTCCGCTGGTTAGAGGTCTCGGGACGGCTGCATTATGACGGCGGCGTCCCGGCCGGCGCCATAGCGGCGCTTGAAGCCGGCTTCGCCGCCGAGCATATTTTTATATCGCTGAAAACCAAACGCGGCGAAGCGGAAACGGATATCGCGCCCATGCTGCGCGGCGCGGCGTTTTCGGACGCCGCGCAAGGCGTTGTCGCCGTGAATGCCGTGATTTCGGCTCAGAATCCGACGCTCAACCCGAACGCGCTCGCCGCCGCCGCCACTGCGGCCGGATACGCGCCGGATTTCGCCGAATGGCGCAGGGCCGGGGTCTATGATGCCGATATGAAGGTTTTTCGCTGATTTTTAATGATATTTCTATTTACCGCGGCGTAAAAATATGTTATGATTCCGGACAAGGCGTCTATCCCAAATTAATATTGTAAAAATAAATTTTGAAAGGAAGTCCGAATTGATATCTGCCCTTACGATCTTTCTCCTCACCTACGCCCTTATGCTCGCGCTGTCGAAATACCGGCACATCGTCGCGCTTGCCTCGGCGGCGCTTTACGTCGCGCTCGGCATTTTACCTGTGAGCAAAATCCTCGTCTCAGTCGATTTTAACGTGATCTTAATGCTCGCCGGGACGATGGCTATCGTCTCGCTCTTCATTGAGTCCGGGATGCCTCAGCGCATTGCGGACATTTTGCTCGCCCGGACGAAAAACGTCTGTTGGGCTGTGGTCACTCTCGCGCTGTTCGCGGGCTTCGTGTCGGCGTTCGTGGACAACGTGGCGACGCTTCTGATCGTCGCGCCCGTCGGGCTCGCGATCTCCAAAAAGCTGAATATCCCGCCCGTCCCCGTACTTATCGCGATCGCCGTATCCTCGAATTTACAGGGCGCGGCGACGCTTGTGGGCGACACGACATCTATTCTCCTTGGCGGGTATGCGAAGCTGGATTTTCTTGATTTCTTCTTTACGCGGGGCAAGCCGGGCATTTTCTGGGCGGTGGAGCTCGGCGCGCTCGCGACGGTTCCCGTGCTGCTCGCGGTTTTCAGGGAGTATCGGGAGAGCGTGCCTAAGCCGCGGCTTGCCGAGGTCCGCGACTATTTCCCGACAGTGCTGCTCGTGGGACTCGTCGGGCTGCTTATCTGCGCGTCGTTTATCCCGAACAAGCCGGAGCTGACGAACGGGTTTATCTGCATGGCGCTCGGGGTCGTCGGCACGGCGCGGGCGGCGTTCAAGCGCGGACCGTCGGCGCTCGGGCGCGTCCTGAAAGAAATAGATTACGTGACGCTGCTGCTGCTCGGCGGACTGTTCATCGTCATCGCCGGCATCACGGAGGCGGGAGTCATCGACGCTATCGGCGATATTTTCGTAAAGCTTTCGGCGGGAAGCGTCTTTAAGGTCTATACTCTGCTCGTGTTCGGCTCCGTGCTGTTTTCGGCGTTTATCGACAATATTCCGTATGTCGCGACGATGCTGCCCGTGGTAACGGTCATTTCAAACGAGCTCGGCGTCGGTTCGGAGAGCGTGAAAATGCTGCTCTATTTCGGGCTGCTGTCCGGCGCGACGCTCGGCGGGAATCTTACGCCCATCGGTGCGTCCGCGAACATCACCGCTATCGGCATACTGCGCCGCGAGGGCTATGAGGTGCGCGTGCGCGATTTTATGAGGATCGGAGTGCCGTTCACGCTGACCGCCGTGCTGGTGGGATATGTGTTTATCTGGTTTGT
>JAISFB010000181.1 GCA_031263805.1 Oscillospiraceae bacterium | reverse complement strand
TACTGCACCGTCGCCACCGACGTGATGGCGCGCTACAAGCGGATGCGGGGCTTTGAAGTTATGTTCCTCACCGGCACGGACGAGCACGGCCTGAAAATAGAAAACAACGCGAAGGCCGCCGGGGTCACGCCGAAGCAGTTTGTGGATAACATCGTAGAGGGCGAGGGCGGCATACTCGAGCTGTGGAAAGCTATGAATATTTCATACGACCGCTTTATCCGCACGACGGACGATTATCACGAATCGGCGATCCAAAAAATATTCAAGGCCCTTTACGACAGGGACGAGATATACAAGGGCGTTTACAAGGGTCTCTACTGCGTCCCCTGCGAATCCTTTTGGACGGAAACGCAGCTCATAGACGGAAAATGCCCCGACTGCGGGCGCGAGGTTCATTACGCGGAGGAGGAGGCCTACTTCTTCCGCCTGTCGAAGTACGGCGAGCGCCTCAGGGAGCTGCTGAAGCATAAGTATTTGAAGCCGGACAGCCGCGCGAAGGAAATGATAAATAATTTCATCGAGCCGGGGCTCGAGGACCTGTGCGTTTCGCGGACGACGTTTAAATGGGGCATTCCCGTGGACTTCGACCCCGGCCACGTCGTATACGTCTGGGTGGACGCGCTGTTCAATTATATGACGGCGCTCGGCTATGAGAATGACCGCTACGACGATATGCGCTTCTGGCCGTGCGACGTGCACGTCGTCGGCAAGGAGATCGTCAGGTTCCACTCCATCATATGGCCGGCGTTCCTGATGGCGCTCGAGCTGCCGCTGCCGAAAAGGGTTTACGGGCACGGCTGGCTGAACTTCAACGGCGAGAAAATAAGCAAGTCGCGCGCGGCGGGAAAAAGCGTCGTCGATCCGCTGATACTCGCGCCGCGCTACGGCTCGGACGCGCTGCGGTATTATCTGCTGCGCAGCTTCCCGTTCGGCTCGGACGGGGATTTCACGAACGAGCTGCTTATCACCAGCATAAACACCTTCCTCGCCAACGATCTCGGCAATCTCGTGTCGCGCACCGTCGCGATGGCGATGAAATATTTTAACGGAGCGATACCGGAGGACCGCGAGCGCGGCAGGGTGGACTCCGAGCTGATAAGAACGGCGGTCCATCTCCCGGCGCTGTACGAGGCGGCTATGGACCGTATGGCGTTCCACGTCGCGCTCACCGAGATAGGTCATCTGACCTCGCGCGCGAACAAGTATATCGACGAGACGGAGCCCTGGATACTTGCCAAAACGCCGTCGAGCCGCGCGCGCCTCGCCGCCGTGCTGTACAATCTGTTGGAGGCGTCGCGTATTTCGGCGATCTTGCTTTCGCCGTTTATGCCGGACTCGTCGCTCGCCGTATTTGAGCAGCTCGGCGTGCCGGAGTCTCTGCGCGGCTGGGACGCGGCGACGGACTTCGGGACGTGCTCTTACCCGCGCGTGACGCGCGGCGAGGCGCTGTTCCCTCGCATTGACTTGGAGGCTGAGCTCGAAGCGCTCGCTGAGCTGCTGCGCAAAGCCGATACAAAGTAAGGGGGCCGATATGCTTTTTAAGGACGTTTACTATCTCGGCGAGGATTTTGAGGCGCATCGCGGCGACGTCGCCGTCCGCGGAGATACAATTGAATACGTCGGGGAAAAAGCCCCGGCGGAGGATTTCGGCGAAATAATAAGCGGCGGGAGCCGCCTTGTGCTGCCGGGCTTTGTAAACGCGCACTGCCACGTGCCGATGACGCTGCTGCGCGGCTGGGGAGAGGGACTGCCGCTCGACAGATGGCTCACGGAGCGCGTGTTTCCGTTTGAGGGCAGGCTGACGGCGGAGGACGTTTACTGGGGCTCGCTCCTCGGGATCGCGGAAATGCTGGCGTCCGGCGTCACGTCGTTTTCGGATATGTACAGCTTCTGCGGCAGCGTCTGTGAGGCGGCGCGGCTTTCGGGGATAAAGGCGAACGTCTCGCGCGGGCTTTTGAGCCGGGACGGCGGGACGCTCGGCGATTCAAAAGGCTTTTACGAAACGGAGGAGCTTTTTAACACGTGGGACGGCGCGTGCGGCGGAAGAATAAAAGCGGAGGCCTCCATACACGCCGAATACACGAGTCACGAAAGCTTTGTGCGCGAGCTAGCGGAATACGCCAAAGCCCGCGGTGCCGGCATACATATACATCTGTCCGAAACGCGCCGGGAGCACGGCGAGTGCATAGCGCGGCGCGGCGCGACCCCGGCTGAATATTTCGAGCGGTGCGGCGTGTTCGAGCAGCGCGCGACGGCGGCGCACTGCGTGCATATCACGGACGCGGACATTGAAATACTCGCCCGAAACGGCGTTTTTCCCGCGCACTGCCCGACGAGCAACCTAAAGCTCGGCTCCGGCGTCGCGCCCGTTCCCAAAATGCTGAGCGCCGGGATAAACACCGCGCTCGGCACGGACGGCGCCTCGAGCAACAACAACCTGAATATGCTCGAGGAGATACATTTGGCGGCGCTCATACACCGCGGCGCGGCGGAGGACAGCTCATTAACGCCGCCGGGCGAGGTTTTGAAAATGGCGTCGCTTAATGGAGCGCGCGCGCAGGGGCGGGGCGACGCGGGCGTTATAAAGCCCGGGTTCAAAGCCGACCTTGCCGTGCTTAAGCTTGACAGTCTGCGGCTTACGCCGCTTCACGACGTTTTAAGCGGCGCCGTTTTTGCCGCGCAAGGCTCTGATATCGAAATGACGATAGTTGACGGGAAGATACTCTACGCCGGCGGCGAGTTCACGAGCTTCGACATTCGCGAGGCGGCAAAAAAAGCAGCAGCAGCAGCCGGACGGATCGCGAAAGAGCTGCTTGGCTGAGCACCTGATATTTTTACTAAAAAACGGAGGAGAGCATATGAAAAGGCGATTTATTTTGAAACTGGCGCTGTGCGTCGTTTTGGCGGCGTCACTCGCGCTGCCGGCGTCGTGCAAAAAGGCTCCCGAGCCGAACGCGGCGTTCGACGATTTTGCGGCGGAGCTGTTCCGCCACACGGCGGAGTGCGACACGCTCACGGCGAACTTTCTCGTCGCCGACGAGGCGTCCTTCGGCATAAAGCCGTATCCCGAGGCGCCCGCGACGCTCGGCGAGTTCGGCATCGCGTCGATGAAGGAGGAGCTTGAATACGCGCAAAGCTCATACGAACGCCTCAAGGGCTTCGACCGCGACGCGCTGACGGAGGACCGGCGGCTGACCTACGATGTCTTGGAGTCGAGCTATAAGCTGCTGCTTTCAGGCGGAAGGGCGGAGGAATTTTTCTATTACAACGAGGTTTTAAGCCCGACGGTCGGCATACAGGCGCAGCTTCCCATCGTGCTCGCCGAGTACAATTTCGACGGGACGGAAAATTTGGACGAATACATCGATCTGCTCGGGAGCGTGCCGGACTATTTCGCGCAGCTCGAGGCGTTTGAGCGGGAAAAATCAGCGCTCGGCCTGTTTATGTCGCGCCCGTCGTGCGACGGCGTCGTGGAGCAATGCGAAAACTTTATCGCGGAAACGGACGACAATCTGCTCATAACGCACTTCGACGCGTTTATCGACGGCTTGCAAGAGCTGTCCGACGCGGACAAGACGTCGTACAAAGATAAAAACCGCGCCGCCGTGCTGGACTCCGTGCTCCCGGCATACGAATCGCTGATCTCGGCGCTGAAGGAGCTGCGGGAAACCGGGCCGGAGGCCGGCGGGCTGGGGAACTACCCGCTCGGGGCCGAATATTACGAATATTTGGTGCAAAACAACGTCGGCACGCCGAAAAGCATTGACGTTATCGAGGCTGAGATCGACGCCGCGGTCGAAGCGTCGATAAGCGATATGTACGCCGCGATGTTTTCCGGCGGGGACGATATTTACGGCGAGCTCACCGGCGACATTTTCCCCGAAAGCGACGACCCGCGCGAAATACTTCTGCACCTTAAGGCGGCGATGGAGCGCGACTACCCCGCGCTCACGCGGGACGTGGAATTCAGCATAAACTACGTGGACAAATCGCTGGAGGAGCATCTCTCCCCCGCGTTTTACCTGCTGCCCCGCATCGACGACGAGACCGAAAACAAGATATATATAAACGAGGGCGCCGACACGGTCACGCCGCTGTTCACAGTCCTCGCGCACGAGGGCTTCCCCGGGCATATGTACCAGCGCAACTATTATAAGCAGACGGGCGCCGACCCTGTGAGAAGCGCGCTCAGCTTTACGGGCTACGCCGAGGGCTGGGCCGTTTCGGTCGAAAAGCAGGCGTTTTACTACTCCGGCGTGTCTGACTCGGCGGCGGCGGCGCTGTACGCGAGCCAGGCGATAAATTATCTGCTTATGGCGAAGGCGGACATCGGCGTCAATTATCACGGCTGGGACAAAGCGGCGCTGGCGGATTTTCTCGTCCCATACGGAGTCGCCGGGGACGAGGTCATAGACGAGCTGTATAAATCGTGCGCCGCCGAGCCCGGCAATGTTATGACCTACGCGTTCGGCAGCGCGGAGCTTGAAAGGCTGAAAAATGAGGCGGA
>JAISFB010000102.1 GCA_031263805.1 Oscillospiraceae bacterium | reverse complement strand
TTCAGGTACACGCCGGACAGCTTTTTCGGAAGCTCGCGCTTCCCGACGCCGTAATGATAATACAGCGCCGCCTGCGCGCCCCAGCATATGTGCAGCGCACAGTGGACGCTGCGGCGGCTCCAGCTCATGATCTCGCACAGCTCGAGCCAATAGTCCACTTGCTCGAACGGCAGCAGCTCCACGGGCGCGCCCGTTATTATCATACCGTCGAAAAAGTGATCCCGAACCGCGTCAAACGTCGTGTAAAACGACTGCAAATGGGCGGCGTCCGTGTTTTTCGACGTGTGGGACGCCATCTGCATAAGCTCGACCTCGATTTGCAGGGGGGTGTTCGACAGCTTGCGCAGGAGCTGCGTTTCCGTGACGATCTTTGTAGGCATAAGGTTCAATATCAAAAGGCGCAGGGGGCGGATGTCCTGATGCAGCGCGCGATTCTCGGTCATGACGAAGATGTTTTCGTTTTCAAGCGTTTCCTGCGCGGGCAGACCGTCCCTGATTTTAATCGGCATTGCGGGAGCTCCTTTTATGACTGCACTATCTCGGTTATGCGCACGCCGTAGTTTTCGTCTATCACGACAACCTCGCCGCGGGCTATCAGCTTGCCGTTCGCGAAAACCTCCGCCGGGTCGCCGGCGAGCTTGTCGAGAACTATGACGGTGCCGAAGCCGAAATCGAGTATTTCGCTTATCTCCTTGCTTGTCCGCCCGAGCTCTACGTTCACGGAGAGCGGAATATCGCGCACGAGATTCAGCGCGCGCTCCGCCGCCGCAGCAGACTCCGCTTCCGGAGACGGCTCAGGCGCGCTTTCGCCGAAAATCGGCTCGTCGGGCGCTGTGTCCTCGGGGAGCTCGTCGGTATCCGGATGCTCGGGTTCGTCCGGCGGGGCGGCGTCGGCCGAAGCGCCGGGCTGCGCATCCTGCGGCGGCTCCGCGGACAGCTCCGGCAGCACCTCAAAATCCTCGGTCTTTTTTTCTTCAAATTCCTGTTCGTCGTTCATTTTTCTAATACCATTCCTTATTCAGACTTTGTGTTTCAGATTTCTTGCTTCAAAACTGCCCGCTTCAAGCCTTCGCGCTCAGGACGTTGTTTTCGACGCTTTCCAAGGCTTCATTTTCAGGAAGCTCGGTACGCAGTATCTCCGTCAGGCGCAGCGCCCGGCGTTTTTCGCGCTCTCCGACGTCGGCGAGGAATTTCGGGATGTGCGCCACGGAGACGTTCACGGGCTCGTTCGTCTTGTGACTGAGCACTATGACGTCGCCCAAGCGGAGCGTTATGATATCCTCGACAGAGGCTTCTGTCTCGTTAAAGCTCGCGGACAGAGGGATCGGGGTGCGGTACAGACGGGAGCGTATCTGCTCGCTGCGCTCGCTCCGGTTCTCGGCGTCCGCGGCGGCCTCGTACCACATTCGCGTGTTGAGATGCTTCGCGATGGGCTCTATCGCCGAATGCGGCAGACAGAAGGACATCCTTCCCGTTTCCCCGCCGATACGTATATCGAACTCGACGGCGGCGACGGATTCTCCCGCCTGAGCTATCTGCACGAACTGCGGCGAGGTCTCAAGCTTTTCAAGCTGGCATTCCAGACGGATGACCTTCTCCCACGCGTTTTCATACACGCGCGATATATCCTGCAATATGCGGCGGATGAGCGCGAGCTCTATCTCCGTAAACTGCTTTGACAGCGCGTTTCCGGGATGCGCCCCCCCGAGCAGCCGGTTGATGAACATATACGACGTTTCGGGCGAAAGCGTAAAAAGCTGGCTTCCCGCCATCGGCGGCGCCGTGAACACGGCCATCACCATCGGCGGCTCCAGCCCCGACAAATATTCGCCGAAGGCAATCTCGCTGACGCGGCGCAGCTCACAGTCCACGCCGCCGCGGACCACCGTCGCCATACGCGTGGAAAAAAGCTGGGAAAACGTCTCGAATATTATATTCAGCGTGCGTATCTGCTCTTTCGGGAAGCGGTCCGCCGTGCGGAAGTCGTAGAGGCGGACTTCTCCGCGCGGGCGCTTCTCCGCGGCGGACGGAGCAGGGGGAGCTTCGGAGGGCGAAAGCGCTCCTATGATGTCCTCAATTTCCGCCGGTGTCAAAATCTCGTCAGGCAAGGCGCGGTCCTCCTTACGAAATCACATAGTCGGTGAAGAGCGCGCCCGTCACCCTTGTTATGCCGAACGCCTCGTTTACGGCGTCGATCACGTGCTGCCGCGCCGCGTCGATGTTCTCCTGATCCTCGTCCACGACGCGAAGCTGCGATTCCTCAAGGCTTGACAGCGCAAACGTCACCGTCTGGCGCAGAAGCGAAACGTCGGCCGCGAAGCGCTCGATCACCTTCTCCGGATTCGAGTCCTCGACCGTCAGCACGACCGTGCATTTAAGGTACCTCGTCGAGCCCTTTATATTCGTCGTGAACGTGCCCGCGTTATAGCTCGCCGTCGATATCGGCACTTCGACGGTCTCGTTACCGCCCATACCGCGGATCACGAAAAAGTAAAGCGCGCCGGCTGCGACTATTATGAGCGCGATTATTATAGGCGCCATCTTCTTCATTGTCATCGTCTCCTGTCTCTGTTTCCTGTCTCTGTGCTGTGTCAAGCGGGAAATAGCCGGGTCAATTCTCGGCGGGACGCGATCTGGCTTCTATCACGAAGTCTACGCGGCGGTTCGCGGCGCGCCCCTCGGCCGTCGAATTCGACGCTATCGGGTGGTATTCGCCGTAACCGGCGACGGAGAACGTGTCCATATCGAACCTGCCGGAGTCCGCGATAAAATGGAGCGTATTCACCGCGCGGTCTGTGGAAAGCTCCCAGTTGCTGGGGTACTTCACCGTATGTATCGGCATATTGTCCGTGTGCCCCTCAACGTTTATCATAGCCAGCAGCTCGCGGCTGTCGGCGAGCAGGTCGATTATACTGTTGAGTATCGGGATCGACTCCGGCATCAGCTCCGCGTCGCCGGAGCGGAAGAAGATATTGTCGGAAAAGTGCATCGTGACCGTGTAATCGTCGAGGTTCACGGACATATCGACGGCAAGCCCGTTTTCCTCGATAAACGCCCCGATACTGTTCGCCAGAGACGCGATATTCGCCTCCGCGAGCTGCTTTTCCTCCTCGTTCATCTGATTGACCTCAGTGGTGTCGAGTATGTCGAGGTCAGGCGCCTGAAGCGGCGGGCCGGAGTCCAAAACTCCGGAGCCGGAGAGAGCGCCGACGAGGGCCTCCCACTTGTCGGCGTTTACGCTTGAAAACGAGAAAAGCAGAACGAAGAAGCAGAGCAAAAGCGTAACGAGGTCGCCGTAAGTGTCCATCCAGTTCGCGCCCTCGCCGCCGTCATCCCCGCCGCCTCGCTTTCGTCTCGCCATTATACATCACCGCCCTTTTCTCGTCATTTTCCCTGTCATTTTCTCTATCATTTTCCCTATTATCGCCGAGCGCGCTATTTGGACTTCAGCTTTTCGAGCTGGGACTGTGGCAGGAACGCGTTCAGGCGCTCGCGTATCAGCGTCGGGTTTTCGCCGGCCTGGATCGCCAAAATGCCTTCGAGCAAAAGCTCACTGCGCAAAATCTCGTCGTCGCCCATCATTTTCAGCTTTTTCGCTATCGGCGTGAATATGAGGTTGGCGAGGATGACGCCGTAAAACGTCGTGACGAGCGCTATCGCCATATTCGGCCCGAGGGCGTCCATATCCGTGAGGCTGCCGAGCATATTTATAAGCCCGACGAGCGTTCCTATCATACCGTATGCCGGGGAAAATGACGACATTTGCAGAATGACCGACTGCGAGCCGGAATGCCGGCTCTCGATATACGACAGCTCCATCTCCATTACCTCACGGACGAGCTCCGGGTCGATACCGTCCATAACGAGCATCGCGCCTTTAAGGAAAAACGGGTCGTTCATCGCCTTCACGGAGTCCTCTATCGCGAGGATGCTCTCGCGGCGGGCGACGTTCGCCACGTCGATTATCATATCGATATCCTTAGGCAGATCGAGCTTTCGCGCCTTGAAGGCCTTGGACATTACCTTCACAAGGTTTTTCAGCGTGTTAAGCGGATAGGCGACGACCGTTGACGCGATAACGCCGCCTACGACGATAAAAACCGAGGCGGGGTCCACATACGCCATAATATCCACGCTGCCGGGCCAGAGTATACATATGATTATAAACGCGAAGCCCATCACCATTCCAAGGGCGGTTGTTAATTCCAAAGCTTTTCACCTCGTTGAGTTTATTGGACGTTTTATCCTTTCAGAAGCTCCTCGCGCCCCTGCCAAATGCCGCGCTTCGACTCTTTTATGCGCTCTATGACCGTGTCCGCCGACTCCATAACAAGGATTTTCTTGTCGGTGGAAAGGGATATTAT
>JAISFB010000039.1 GCA_031263805.1 Oscillospiraceae bacterium | reverse complement strand
TCGCGCGGTCGAGCAGCGCTAGGCTGCCGTTCGTGTGTCCCGGAATGACGAAGACCTCAAAGCTGCGGCCGCCGAGGTCAATGACGTCGCCGTCCCACAGCGCGCGCGCGGGAGGGACGCGGTTCCCGTCGTCCTCGTAATAATACGTAAATTCGGCGGGGTGCATATACGCCTCATTGAATTGACCGTTCGCGCCGGTGTGGTCCCCGTCCGCGTGCGTGTTCACGAGCGTGACGGGCAGGCTTGTCAAAGCCCTGACCTCGGCAAGCAGCTCGCCGCCGCTCATCCCGGTATCGACGAGCAGCGCGCGGCTCTCGCCGGCGAACAGGAAGCAGCGCACCATACCGTCCTCTATCCGCCAAGCGCCCTCGGAAATTTTTATTACTTCGTAAGCCATTTTTATATCAATTCCTTTCGTTTGCTTTCTGTCAAGCGCCGTCTTTAATTGTATATCCGCCGCTGCTGAAATATTTCAGCGGGTCTATCTTTTCTCCGTTGACTGAGACCTCGAAATGCAGGTGCGTCGCCGTCGAGGCGCCCGTCGAGCCGGCGTAGCCGATGACGGCGCCCTTTGACACGGTGTCCCCCACCTTGGATTTCAGCTTTGACATATGCGCGTAAAGCGTCGTCATACCCGAGCCGTGGCTGATGACTATGTAATTTCCGTAAGACGAGCTGTACGTCGAGGTGATGACCTTCCCGCTATCGGCGGCATGAATATCAGAACCGTAGGATGCGCGTATGTCAATGCCGTAGTGCGGCCTTAAATCGTGATATATCGGGTGTGGCATCGTACCGAATTTACGCGTCACAACGTTGCTCGTGCCGGGCCATTGCAGGGAGCCCGTGCCATATACGGTCCCGGTCGAGCGGCCCTGAGCGGCGGCGGCCTCCTCTTGGCGGCGCAACTCCTCCGCAAGCGCGTTTATTTCGGCTTGCAGCCGCTCGGTCTCGGCGTTTATTTCGTCCCAGAAGGCCGTGCGCGCGGTCAGGTCGTCGTCGATGCGCTGCAAAAGCTCGATCGATTCGGCGACCTGTAATTCAAGCTCCGCTTGCTTTTCCTGAAGCGCGACCTTCTCCGCCTCCTGCTCCGCCACCGTCGCGATAAGCTCGTCCTTCGCCGCTACGGTGTCAAGCCGCGCCCGGACGAGGTCGCGGTACGCCGCCTCGTCGGAGCGCATTATATCGCCGACGAAGTCGATGCGCGCGAGCAGGTCGGAAAAGCTCGCCGCGTCGAACACCACGGCTAAATATGAGATCGCGCCGTTTTCCTCCATATCGCGGACGCGGCGCTTGTACAGGCCGAGCTGGTCGTCCTCTCTCCCCTGCGCCTGCCTTACCTCGATTTCTTTTTCGGCTATCAGCAGGCGGTAGGTCTCGATCTGTTCGTTTATGTTGTCGATTTCAAGCTCCGTCAGGCTTATCCTGCCGTCGAGCACTTTTTTCTTTGCCGACGCCGAAAGCTGTTCGTATTGCAGCGAATTTATCTCTGACTGCACGGCGCGCTTTTGCTCGCTCAGCTCCTTCCGCTCGTTTTTCAGCTTGTCTATCTGCGTCTGCGTCACGGCGCTCGCCGTCAGCGCGCTCAGCGCCGCCCAAAGCACGGACACGACCATAACGAGCGCGAGAATTATCGCGACTATCCTGTGGAGCTTCCTGTTTTTCATAATAATAAGACCCCCGGCACTTAAACCTTAAGATACTTGCGGATGGCGAAGCTGCTGCCCAAGACCCCGACGCCGAAGCCTATGGCTATAAAAATAGCGCAGAGCGGCAGCGAGACCTGTGAGAACGGTATCGTCTGTATAAAGCTGACGCCGCCGCCCGGGATAAGCGCGTCTGTCACGACGGCGTATATCCCCCACTGCGCGATAAACGCGAAAAGTGAGCCGAGCAGCCCGAGGATAAAGCCCTCGAATACAAACGGCCAGCGTATGAAGGAATTCGCCGCGCCCACTATCTTCATAATAGCAATCTCGTCCCGCCGCTCAAACGTGGCGAGCTTTATCGTGTTCATCATAATGAACAGCGAGATGACGAGCAGTACCGCGACTATCACGGCGGAAACGCCGGAAACGATGTTCCGCAGCGTGACAAACGCGCGCGCGATTATCAGATTCGCCGTCACCCTCACGATGCCCTGCGTGTTCAGCAAATCGTCCTGCGTCCGCGCCATACCCGCAATATCGTCCACATATATGATAAATCTGTGGCGGAACACGGACGCGTCTATATCCGCGAACCGCGACTTATCCGCGACCCCGGAGAGAAAGCTGTCAAACGCGTCCTCGCGCGTGACGAACTGCGCCGTGCGCACGTTCGGGATAGCCTCGATAGCCGACGTGAGCGCACGCGCCTCGTCAACGGAATACGATTCGTTGACATACGCGAGAACGACGTTCTCGTCCTCAAATTCCCCGATGATCTTATTTACGTTCACGGCGACAAGCGTAAAGCTGCCCATTATGATAAGGCAGGCGATTATTATGAACACGCTGGCGAAGGACATAAAGCCGTGTGTGAAAATGCTCGAAAGCCCTTCGCGTATGTAATATCCCGCTCTAAAACTCTTCATAGTTGTAATACCCGCCCGTTCCGTCGCTGATTATTCGCCCGCCGTCTATCGCTATGACGCGCCGGGACAGCTGGTCTACAAGCGATTTTTCGTGCGTGACTACGAGCACCGTGGTTTGCAGCTCGTTGATTTTTTGCAGCAGCGTCAGTATTTCGAGGCTGCGCGCGGGGTCGAGATTCCCCGTCGGCTCGTCCGCGACTATGAGGCCCGGGTTATTCACGAGCGCGCGGGCGACGGCGACGCGCTGCTGCTCTCCGCCCGAAAGCTCCGTCGGAAACGCCTTCGACTTCATATCGAGCCCGACGAGGTCGAGGACATACGGCACCCTCTGGCGTATCTGCTTGTTCGACGCGCCGACGGCGCGCATCGCGAACGCGACGTTTTCATAGACCGTCTTTTTGTCTATGAGGCGGAAATCCTGAAATATAACGCCGACGCGGCGGCGAAGCTGCGGCAGACGGCGCGGCTTGATCGCCGAGACGTCAAAGCCCGCCACGGTTATTTTGCCATCCGTGGGCGCGACCTCTCCGATAAGCAGCTTTATGATCGTGGATTTCCCGGAGCCGGACGGCCCGACGAGAAACGCGAACTCGCCCGGCTCCAAGTCGAACGACGCGCCTTTCAGCGCCTTCGTGCCGTTTGCGTAAGTTTTGAACACATCGTGCAAGTGAACCATTGATTTTTGTGATCGCGCGCGGAGTCAGCCGCGCGGAAGAATCCCCCTTACGTTATTGTCGCGGCTTCCCTTAAATTGAGAAGCCGCCCTTCCCCTGTGAGCTCAAGTATTTCGTTACCATCAGCGCTACCTTGAACACTATGGCGTGGTCGAGCTCGCGCAGGTCGAGCCCCGTGAGCTTTTTGATTTTCTCAAGCCTGTACACAAGCGTATTTCGGTGGACGAACAGCCTCCGCGAGGTCTCGGAGACGTTCAGATTGTTTTCAAAGAACTTGTTTATCGTATAAAGCGTTTCGGCGTCAAGCGCCTCTATCGGGTTTTTCTTGAAAACCTCCGACAGGAACATCTCGCACAGCCGCTTCGGAAGCTGATATATGAGCCTCCCGATACCGAGGTTTTCGTATAGGATGATCGCCCGTTCCGTATCAAAGACCTTGCCGACCTCTATCGAGACCTGCGCTTCCTTGTACTTGTCGGCGAGCTGGCGCAGGCTTTTCGCCGCGGAGCCCACTCCGATGACGAACGGCGGCGCGCCCGCCACGCGCAGACGGCGCGCGAGCATCGAGGAAAGCTCTTGAAGCTCGTCCTGCCTGTCGTCATCGTCGTCTTCATCCTCGGCGGCGTTGCCGCCGTTCCCTTTGGCTTTGAGCGTCGCGACGACGACCGTGTCGCTCGCCGACATCGACACGACGAAATCGCGCTGCGTGTCCGGAAACACCTCCCGCACGCTCTCCATAACGTCAAGCGCCGGATTCTCCGTCTGCCTCAGCAGCAAAACGGCGCGCGGCGTGTCCGCAATGAACCCGAATTCGCGGCTGCGCACGTAAATATCGCCCGGCAGCACGTTGTCCAACAATATGTTCTTTATGAACGCCGTGCTGTCGTTGCTTTCCTCATACCGGAGCTTCGCCTCCTGCGCCGCGACGGACGCGAGCCAGCAGACCGTTCTCGCCTGTTCGTCCTCACCCTCGACAAAAACGGCGTAGTCGAGACCGCGCCCCGTCGGCGCGAGCGACTTATACGTGCGCCCGGATATGCGCGCGACCCCGTCGGGCGCGTCGGGCGGGACGGGCGGCTGCGTCGTCTGCCCTACTATAGATAAATCTGTGCTGGCAACGACCGTTCCGTCCGGATCCACGACCCCGACGAGACGATCCGTCGCCTCTCTCATTTGGACAATGACGCCCTGAAAAATTCTGCCGGACACGGCGACACCTACCTTTCTACCTGATACCTAAGCTTTTTTTCGCGTTATTTCAAAATTGCGATATTAATAATACACCACTTTTTTGACGATTTCAATAGCTTTTTTGAATTTTTGTAACTTTTTGAAATATTTTTGCCGAAGCAATATGCGGTCATATCCCGTCCCGCCCGCGAATAACCTTGTACTAAGCGATGTGCGCGCAGCGCACAATAATAGCGCACGGGAGTGTTTTTATGGTAATGGTAACAACAAAATTCAACAGAAAAAGAGCGGTCGCGGCGCTTATCGCGCTCGGCGCCGTGCTGATACTGATCGTACTCTTGGCCGGGCTGCGCCACGACGGGTCAAACGCGGCGTTCTCCCGCGTCGTCAGAAGCAACTCAGACCGCGTTAAGTATCTCGAAAGCTTCGGCTGGGAGATCGGGGAAAACGCGGTCGAAGAGCTGACGGTGATCATCCCGCGCGATTTGGACGGCGTATACAAAAAATACAACGAGATACAAACGGCGCAGGGCTTCGACCTCTCAAAGCACGGCGGCGAGGAGGCTGTGCGCTATACTTACAGGATACTTAATTTCCCCGGCGGAGACGATTCCGCCGTCGCGGATATCATAGTATACCGAAACGAGATAATAGCGGGCGACGTGCAAAGCGTAAGGCTCGACGGCTTTATGCGCGGGCTCGAATATCCGGAGCTCCGATAAAGCCGGGGCGGTCAAGCGTTTTCCCGCGTAACGAGGCGCGGAGCCTTCACAGCTCCGCGCCTCGTTTTATTTTATGTAAGAGAGCTTCAGTCAGCTTTTTTGCCGGCTTCGACCCAGTCGGCGTCGCGGCTGGCCTTGCCGAAGCCGATTTTTGCCCAGTCGAGCGCGGGGCCGTCCGTCTTGGGAGGCTCGGGGGCTTGGCGCTGCGCGCCGACGTCGTAGCCCTCGCGTTCGGCGTTGAAGCGCATCTCTTGCTCCGTGGGCGGCTGCGTTCTTTTTTCGGC
>JAISFB010000002.1 GCA_031263805.1 Oscillospiraceae bacterium | reverse complement strand
GACGGACTATACCCTCACGCGTTCAAACCGCAAGACGTTAGGATTGTATGTCCGCAACGGAGCGGTCGAGGTTCGCGCGCCTCTGAAAGCGCCGAAAGCTGATATAGACAGGTTCGTGCACTCCAAACAGGCGTGGATAGAAAAAACGCTCGCAAAGTCCGTCGCGAACGCCGAAAAACGGGAGAGCTTCACGCCGGACTACGGCGACTCCGTGACATATCTCGGCAAGGAGTACCCTATCGCCGCCAGACCCGGCGACCGCGCAGGCTTCGACGGCAGCGTGTTCTATATGCCGCCGGATCTCGCGCTCTGGCAGCTCAAGGACGCGTGCGTTCAAATTTACCGATTGCTCGCCAAACGCGTCCTGACCGCGAAAACGCTTGAATTTGCGAAACAGATGGGAGTAACGCCGCTTGCCGTCAAGATTAACGGCGCCAATACCCGCTGGGGAAGCTGCTCCGCGAAGCGCTCTATCAATTTCTCGTGGCGCCTTATTATGGCCGACGGCGACGTGGTGGATTACGTCGTCGTACACGAGCTCGCGCACATCACAGAGATGAATCACTCGCCGCGCTTCTGGGCAATCGTCGCCGAAGTCCTGCCGGACTACAAAGCGCGGCAGACGCGCCTGAAAGAGCTGCAAGCCCGGCTGAACGCCGAGGACTGGGCGTGATTATTGTCCGCCGCGATTTTATTTCCTGAAATCATCCGCCTGCGAATAGTTCCGCCTTGCCGTCATCCTGTTCCAGCGCATAATTTCGTTGTTATGCGTCATAGTCGTATTTCTCCGTGACCTTAGAGAAAACGATTCCACAATGGGAAAAGAGAATTTTTTAACGCGCTGGTCTCAGTTGCCGTCGGGCGCATACGCGCTTGCGTTTTTCGAGGTTCCGCGGTATAATCAGGTAAAATTTTTCAGAGAGGATTTCAATGAAAATGCTTGAAAAATCGATCGACTTTCTGCTCGAAAACGCGGGGCCGGTGATACAGTACCGCCTGCGGCGGGAAATACTGCGCGACCTCGCGCCAAGCGACGAGGAAAAACTGCTTGAGCGGATATATCAGACGCCGTATTTCAAGCTCGTGGAGAGCTACGTCAAGCCGAACGGTTACATCGGCAGCGGGGCGCACAGCTGGGGCAAGTGGCGCGGCGTGATATATCATCCCACAGACCT
Source organism: Oscillospiraceae bacterium (assembly GCA_031263805.1). Classification (GTDB taxonomy): domain Bacteria; phylum Bacillota; class Clostridia; order Oscillospirales; family Oscillospiraceae; genus JAIRRO01. Next base: position 1,488 of record JAISFB010000002.1, on the reverse strand, counting down.
CGCGGACGGCGAGGCGTGCGCGAGGCTGCTGTCGAACTATGCCGTGCCGAAAACGCATCCGATGATCGTCAATTTCATCAGCGCAATGCGCGACGAGGAAACACTGCGGCACGAGTTTTCCTACATACCACCGGAGATCTCGCGATTTGAGAACCGCAATATCGCCCTCAAAAGTGGCGGCAGTCTGATGATAACGATTTACACAATGCAAGCGCTGCTCGGATACGGCGACGATGATTATGTGAAGCCGTTCCGCGATATTTCGCTTGACGTGTTTTGCAGGCTGCTGTCGCTCAATTCGCTCGACGATATAACAAAACGGCATAGGACAAAGAACATTTCCTACATCGAAGCCGACACATATTTCCCGTGCTCGTACCACTTGACGACGCTCGCGCACACGCGGGCATGGCGGACGCCGGAGAACGTCAAGGCGCTCGCGAACGCGCTTGATCGCTTAAACGAGATAATGCGCGATGACAACCAACTTGCAGTCAAAGTCGGTAACAAGTATTACGGCCCCGGTTGGGCATTTGGGCGTCCGTTTACGCCGTACACATTTGACGATCAAAACACGGCGATGTACCGCCGCCCGCTGACAGAAATCGCGATGCTCGGCATCGGGAACCGCGTCGGCGTGATCCGCGAGAGCGCCGCGAACGTGGAGGAAGCGCTGAGCCGCGACGGAATACTGCGGCTGAATTTCGATTCGGCGTACAAGAAGCGCGCGTATCACTCGATATACTATCCAACGGCGTATGCCGACACACGGCTTGAGACGGACTACAAGCGCAAATATGCGATGGAGTGCGATTTGACGTTCTGGGCGGTGCAGTTTTTGGGGCTTGTGGATGATGGGAGTACGCTTGCGGAATCTGTGGCCGTATAAAAAATAGTATTTTTTCGCGCCACATCCGAACAGCGTTTTTAAGCCGAAGAATTTAGTGGGAGCGAGCAAACCCGCATGAACACTGCGTTTGCGCGGGCTTGCTCTTTGTTCTTTTGCACTCGCTCACGCGCCTAAAATCGGCGTGTGGTGCCAAAATGGTGCCTGAGCTTCGTAAAGCGATATAAGAAGCGGTAAGGAATTGTAAGCACTTGCGTGATTTACAACTCCGTTTCATGCTCTTTTGTCTTTGGCGGTTTTGACTTCTCCGCTTCCTTTTCCGTCTGCCCGCCCGCCGCGTGGACGGCGGCGTGGTAGAGGTCAAGTACTTCCTTTTTGCGCTCTAAGCGCACGTCCACATATCGCGCCGTGACCGCTTCAAAGTTCATGGACAGGCCGAGTGACGCGCCGATTCCCGCGAGTGTATGCCCCAACACTTCGCCCGTGGTGTAGAAGTCGCCCGTCAACTGGTGCATATTGGTCGCCGCCGTGTGTCTGAGGTCATGAAATCTGATACGCGGCATATCAATTTCTTCAAGCAGTTTGACAAAGCCAGACGAAATCCAGTCTGCGGACATGGGAGCGCCGTCCGGCTTGGACAC
>JAISFB010000136.1 GCA_031263805.1 Oscillospiraceae bacterium | reverse complement strand
TTTGGCTCCCTTCCGTTTTAAGAACGGAGCCGCCAACGGTTACAGTATACCTTGGAAAGCTCCGTTTATCAAGTCCTTTCGCGTGATTTTTCTGCGGTTATTTCATCTTTGTTGGTTATGCCGAATTTATGCCGGTTGGTATTTTCGGCACACATCGTACAGGCGCGACTCGATCTCACGCCGGCGCTTTTCGCGCTGCTCCGGCGTGAGAATCGGCGTGCGGCTCGTAAGCGTCGCCGGATGGCCGTTCAGGAAGATAGTTTTAGTCTCCACAGTAAAGCGCGGATTTTCGTTGATTGTCTGTTCCATATATTCATTGACTCCGTTCATATATATAATGAGCGCCCCACCTATGCGAAGTAGGCGGGCGGTTTCTTTGCCTTGATAAAGCTCTCGACGCCGGACATATCGCTCGCAACGCGGCAGTCCGGCAGTGCGGCGAGGACACGCTCGCGGTAAGCGCCGCTCTCGCTCGCGCGGCTGTCGAGGATTGCGACGACGCCGGTGTCCGTTTCCGCGCGTATCAGCCGCCCGAAACCCTGCTTCAATTTAATGAGCATCTCCGGCACAACGACGCGGCGCTTGTACTCGGATAAATCTTTGTACAGCGTCCGCTCGTATTCGCCGATAGGGTCGGGCACTTGAAACGGCAGCTTGACGATAACGAGCAGGCTCAGCGCATCCCCCGGTATGTCTATACCTTCCCACAGCGCGCCGGAAGCGAACAGAACTCCTCCGCGCGATTTTTTGAACCGTTCGATCTCACGGACGCCACCCTTGTCGAGCCGGAACAGAGGAAACGGAAGACGGCGTTGTTTCAGCGCCGTGTATACAAGCCCCATCGCGTTGTAGCTCGTAAACAGCACCGCCGTATGGCCGTTCGCCGCGCGTATGAGTTTTTCCGTCTCGTCCGTTAGCGCATCAAGGTATTCGCGGTTCTTGCTGTCGGGAAACGGCATTGCTTCACTTATGTACAAAAGCGCGTTCTCGCGATAGCTGAACGGCGACGGCTTGCTCGTTTCGGTCAGGCGGTTATTGAGCCTGTCGAGACCGAGCGTTCTCTTGATGTGGGAGAAGTCTCCGCCCGCCGAGAGCGTGCCGGAGGTCAAGATCGTCGGTATTCCGCGGCTCCATAAGTTCTCAAAAAGTTTTGCGTTAAGGTCTTTCGGTATGGCGCAAAGCAGAGTTTCCTGTAAAATACCCGGCGTCGTGTGAATATCGGGCTTTTCAAGCCAGCAGATGTTTTCCTTATGGATAGAGATTGCGGCAAGCTGCTCACGCACTGATGCCAAGCTCCAAAGGATATCAGCTTTTTTACCGTTGCCGCTCGATGTCACGGATTCCGAATCCAACAGTTCACAGAGCTCATTGGATATGCTGCGCATATTACGCAGATGACGCGACGCGTCCAAGTCGATTACTGCGGCGAAGCGCGTGGCTTCATCGTCCGTATCCTCGCTGCGGCTGTTTGCTTCAAGTGTTTTGAACAGCCGCTTACTCTCGTCTGAAAGTTTTTTAGCCGTTTTGCGCGCGAGCTTGTGCGCCGCTTCGCGCACGAACCGCAGATCGAAAACGCGGTCTTTGAGCTCCGGCAGCGTGAAGTTTGAAAACTCCGAGCCGTACATTGAGCGCGCCGCGGATAGGAACTTGTGCGCCTCGTCGATTATGACGGTCTGGTAGTTCGGGAGCAGAGGGCGTTTGTTTTGTGCTTTGTGCAGAGCGTCGGCGAGGAAATAATTGTGGTTGACGACCTGAATGTCAATTGATTGGCTCATCGCGCGATTGCGGAATTTCAGGTACGCGCAGGAATCGCGCCGGGGGCACTTTGCGTCACACTTGCCCGGAACGGAGATTTTGCGCTTCGTGTACGAATCCAAACCATCAACGTCAGCGAGGTCGATAGACGATTTTGGCGCGAGCAGACCGTTTAGAATTTTCTTGAGTTTTTCGTTGTGCTCATAGTTCAGGTGCGAGAGCAGCTTGCGCTCGCAGACGTAATGCTCGCGGCCTTTGCGCAGCGCCGCCGTCAGCGGCGTCTTGATTATCCCGTTGTCGAGCAGAATCCGCGAGAGCTCAGGGATGTATTCGGTAACGATGGCTTTCTGGAGCGCAATGCTCGACGTGGCGACGACAATCGGCATTTGAGCCATATCGACGTAGCTCATCTTGGGATAGTAGGCTTTGTTCCAAAAATCGTTCAGACGTCCGCGCTTGGCGATGATCGCGGCGGCGAGGTAGGCGAGCGTTTTTCCTGAACCCACCTCCGCTTCCGCGAGGACGCTCTTGCGGTCATAGATCGTTTTGAGTATGCTCTCGGCGAGAGCGATTTGTTCGTCTCGGACGGCGTAGCCGTATTCCGGAAGGATTTTATCAAATACGGCGACGAGTATTTCGCGGCATTTATCGTAGGTGATAATCTCGCCGTATTTGCGGTCAGCCTCGAACCGCGCGATGCCCGCGATGTCGCAGTCGCGTATGCGTTCGGCAACTTTTTCTATCTCGCTCGGCGCGAGCGGAGTTTTACGGTGCGAGAGCGTTTTGGTCTTGCCGGTTTCAAGGTTGACGATCTTGTAGACGAAGCCGTCGTCCGTGTGGTTTTCGAGCAGGGCGCAGCCGTAGGCGTAGAGTATCGGCGTACCGCCGACGAATATTCGGGTTGGCGCGCCGCGCGGCGGTGTGCGGGTGATTTCATATTTCATTTGCATCTTTCGTGACTCCTGACGTAGTATATATTTAATGTATACGGTCGTCGGCGGCTTTGGGGCGGGCGGAGCGTTTGCTTCGCCCGTAGTCAAAGCCGCCGGTGTAACGCGGTTGCTTTCGAGAGTTCGCGCTCCGTCCCAAACCGACGCGAAGCCCAACGAAGTGGGTTCGTGTCGGAGAGGAAAAACAACGGAGCGGGTGAGCCTTGCCCTTCAGGGCGAGGCGAATCTTAGCGAAGTTTGTTTTGACGAAAACATCAGGCTGCGACGATATATCGTCACACATTGAAGCCGCCAAAGGTGTATTTCAGCCTGAGCCGTGCTTCACCGGGTCGCGCCTCCGCGCTGTCCGGCTCCGGTTGTTTCGGAGAAGTACCATTGTCACCGCCGCGCCTTGTGTCTGCCCTCCCGCCATTAAAGGCGGGAGGGGCGCTATCGCCTATTCCGGGGCGAATCCGCAGATTCGTTGGGGTGGGGGTTAGGCGGTCATTGCGCGCGGCGCGGCGGCTTTAGTACCCGATGTTTCGGTATGACCGCCCGAGACGGACGGTGTTTTTCAAGGTGCGCGGCGAGAGGCTTTATTCCCCCTCATAAGTGGTACCGACTGAGACGCCCCTTAACAACCGCCAAATCAAAAATTCTCAATAAAATTTTTCAACTTGGCGAGAATTTTCTTCCGCCGCTTGTTAACCCCCTGCTGCGTGAGTCCCGACGA
>JAISFB010000049.1 GCA_031263805.1 Oscillospiraceae bacterium | reverse complement strand
ATCTTCCGGAAGCAGACCACCGTCATCCCTATGAACGCCGTGAGAAAATTGTCCGCCAGGCCGCAGATATAAGCCGCCGACATAAGGGCCGCGTAAAAGAGCAGCCCCTGCAAAAGCTGCCGCCAGCAGCCCATCAGCACGAGCAAAACCGCGATCAGGCCCATGCAGACCCACTCCGTCTCCAAGTCGGGCGATGCGAATATCACGACATTGATCAGCACGAGCACCAGCAGCTTCACGCGGGGATCGACGGCGAGCTTCACAGGACTCCCGCCTTTTCAAAGTGCTTTTTAAGCAACGCTTTTCCGATAAACGCGCCGACCACGGAGCACGCCACGGCCCCCGCGAACACGGCGATGATCATAGGGCCGCGGATAATATCCAAGATTTGCTGTATGATTTCCTCGCTCATACCCATATCCAAGCGGGTCTGTCGGAACGCGCTCTCGAAGAACAGCATGGGCGTGTAGCCGTCCAGCGCCAGCCCGAGCATCATCGCGGCGTAGCCCGCCGTGTTCCAGCCGAACCTCCTGTACGCGCCGCGCGAGCAGAGGAAATCCGCAAGCAGCCCGAACGCGCTCCCGAAGATCAGGCAGGGCCAAAAATGCCCGGCGAGGCACATGATAAGCCCGGTGATGACGCTCATAATGGTTATCGCGCTGAATTTGCGCACCTTTGTCGCAAGGTATAGAAAGATGGCGCCTCCGAATATCGCGTCCGCGCAGACGATGAACGGCTGCATCACCGGTATCCCGCTGAACAGCATGGCGAAAACGAACACTACCACGAAGAACAGCAGCGTAAAAATCCCGGTGGTGATCAGGTCTTTGGCGCGAAGCCTTTTTGTTGCGGCGTTCATATGTTATCCTCCTCGAATTTTTTCAGCACGGTCATTCCCGCTTAGTTATCCGCACTAAACCCATTTTGGGATTATATCACACGATCGGACACAAGCGTTATCCGATTCGGACGCGAATTAGCCTTTTTGGACAAGAATTTTCAAAGCCCTTGACTTCACTCCGTTTTGTGCTATCATAGGCTAAAGAAACAGACAGAAAGTGGGGATGTTATGGAAGCCCGTTATGAGGCGTTTATCAGCTACCGCCACAAGCCGCTCGACGCCGCACTGGCTAAGGCGCTGCACAGACAGATCGAAACCTTCCGCGTGCCGGGGCACATCGCCGAGCAGTCGGGGAAAAAGCGGATGGGGAAGGTGTTTCGCGATCAGGACGAGCTCCCGCTGCTGGCCGACTTGGGCGACGGCATCCGATACGCGTTGGAGCGGAGCGCTTGGCTCATCTGCATCTGCACGCCCGACCTGATACAGTCCAAGTGGTGCATGGCCGAAATTGATTACTTCATCCGGCTGGGAAGGCGTGACAATATCCTCTGCCTGCTCGCCGACGGTGAGCCGGAGGACAGCTTTCCGCCGCAGCTGCGTTTTATTGAGACGGCCGACGGCAAAACGGAGGAGCGGGAACCGTTGGCGGCCGATGTGCGAGCCCGCACGCGGCAAGGCGCGCTGCGCAAGCTGCGGCTGGAAAAGCTGCGCCTGCTGGCCCCGGTTTTGAAGGTGGGTTTCGACGATCTGCGCCGCCGCGCGCACGAGCGCTTTTTACGCCGCGTGCTGGCGGTCAGTCTTTCAGCCGCCGTATTTTTCGCCGCGTTCGGCGGGTACGCGTGGCTCCAGTCGATGACTATCGCGCGGCAAAATGATGAGCTTCTTATGCAGCGCTCCAAAGTCTACGCGCGTTTCGCCGACGATGAGCTGGCTCAGGGCAACCGCGCGGGCGCGGGGCTGCTCTTGCTTGAGGCGATGCCGGACGGGCTCCCGGTATCGCGGGAGGCGACGGACGCGCTTTACCGCGCCGCATACGGCAAATTCGACGATCACGACGCGCATTTTCTGATGCGCGCCTCCGGGGAGGAAGCCGTCCCGTCGCCGGACGGCAGGACTTTCACCGTATCAGACGCCGACGCCACCCGGCTGTATGACGCGCAAACGCTGCGATTGATATATGAAAACCCCGGTGACCTTACCGAGATGATGGCCTTCGAGAACGGCGACGTCACAGGGGCAAAGCTGCGGCGTCCGGTCTATAACAAGGCGGGGGACAGGGTTTTTCTGCCCAACGGCTCCCCGGTACTTCTGGATGCGCATACCGGCGAGATATTGCGCAGGGGCTGCTTCAAAAATGCCGCAGAGCTCGCCGATTACGGCCTGAGCCGGTACTATTGCGTCGATCCGCAGAGCTCAAGCCGGTATGTCGTCGATCTTATGACCGGGGAACGGATTTTTGACGCCCCCACGAAAAACGGCACCGCCAAGACACTGTTCTCACCCGACGACAGGTATTTCATCGTCGCCGCCGCCTCCGGGCTGAGCGTTTTCGATATTGAGCGGCGCGAGGCGGAGACCGTGCTGCCCGGCGACGGCGATATGGTGGAGCAGGGCTACACCTTCTTCACGCCGGATTCGCGCTTTCTGGTCTTGACCGGCTATCGGTTTGAGCCCTACGCTATCCTCGGCACGGAAAAAAACGTCCGGGTCTACACTCTCCGGGTCCTTGAGATACCTTCCTGCCGCGTGGTGTATGAAAGCGCGCTGTCGGAAGCCGTTCTATACAATAACTACCACGCTTACGAAAGCGATTTGGCCGGTCACCTGTGCGCCCCCGACGGCTCGAAGCTCGTTTTGCCCGTCGGCCCGCACGGCTTCGGCGTCTTTGACCCGCACCGTGAGGAGCTGCTGTTTGAGAAGTCCTCGTATTCAAGCTTCATTACCTTTGCACCCGCCGGAGACAAGCTGTCAGCCGTCAACTCGACGGGGCGCTACCTTTCCGTTTATGACGCTGCGACGGGGGCGGAGGAGGAATATGATCTCGGCGGCGCCTCCGGTTATAACAAGAGCTTCCTGTTGCCCGGCGGCGGGAAGGTCCTTTTGAGCGGCTCCGGCGCCGCAGTCTTAGCCGAGATCGGCGCTGAGCGCAGTGAAAAAACCACGCCCGATATGTTCTTCCGCGACGGCAGCGGCAGGTATATTTGCCCCGCCGCCGACGGCAAAGGAGTCTTGATCCGCAACGCGCAGGACCCCGCCGCCGCGCCCGTTCTCTTAGAGGACAGCGCGCAATATACCAAATCGTTTTTACTGTGCGGGTATAGCAAGACAGTCGTCGGCTTCGACGGCGAGAATGTCTATGGCTCCGTACCCGTGGCATGGGACGCCGAGACCGGCAAGAAGCTGCGGGATTTTGCGCCGGCCGAGCCGGGGCAGGTGTCGCAGGGCTACGCCATCGGCGGGGACTCGGGACGGCGGACCGCGTCCCCGTTCCTCCTGTCCCGGGACGGCGAGCGTCTTGTGGTCGTTCACTCCAGACCGAGCGTCGCGGCGGGCGGCTTCACGGTCTTCGACGTCGCGACGGGAGAGCGGTTGGCGGAGCGGGACGTCGGCTGGCTGCACGACAACATCCTGCTCTTCGACAAAAACGCATCAAAGGCGCTGTACGTCTTTGACAACGAGGTGCGGATCATCGACGCGGCGGGCAACGGCGAGCCTATCGTCCTCGACGATTATCCCACCGGGCGGCTATCCGTCGCGACGTGGTCGGGCCAGCGCGCGGCGATCAGCGACGACGGCGGGCTCGCCGCCGTTTCTCACTCGAAAAAGGCGACGCTGGAGATCATCGACACCGAAACGGGAGAGCGCTTGCACGAAATACCGTTGGGAGACCCCGCCGCGACCGACCCCTGCTTTTCTCACGACGGCGCCCGCGTGACCGTCTGCACGGCGAAGTATCTCTTTTCCGCGGACACGAAAACAGGTGAGGTGCTGTTCACCGTTTACGACGACGCAGGATTCGGGCAAAGCTACGGGCAAAACTACATCTGGTCGGACGACGACCGCTACCTGATGGGCGCGGATATCCGCGACGCGGCCACGGGAGAGCGCGTTTGCTCCGTTCCGCTGCCGGCGCAGCCCGTGTGGGAGATCACCGAAACGGCGGGGACGGTGATCCCCGTAAGCGCGACCCAAGCCGTCTATCTGCCGACGGTCGGGGATGCGGTAGCCCGGCTGCGGGAGCATATCCGCGAATACGAGTTCACGCGCACCGATAAGCTGCGTTATGCTATAGAATAGCGCCAAACTTTTGAAAAGAAAGCAGGTATCCCGAATGCTACTCCGTGATTTGACAAAATACCGTAAAATCATCATCCAGTGCCACGACGTACCCGACGCGGACGCCATCGCGTCCGGCTTCGCGCTGCAACGTTTTTTCCGCGCGGCGGGGGCGGAGCCGCTCCTTTGCTACGGCGGGCCGGCTAAGATACAAAAACCCAGCCTCATTATGATGTTGGAGCTGCTGCGCATCGAGATTTCACATATCGACGAGCTGCCGCCCGGCACCGAGCTGCTTATTACGGTGGACTGCCAGCGCGGGGCGGGAAACGTCAAGAATTTTGCGCTGCCGGACGGCGCCGCCGTAGTCGTGATCGACCACCACCGCCCGGAGATTGCGGAAAGCGAAAACACCGTCATCCGCCCTCATCTGGCGAGCTGCTCCACGTTGGTGTGGGATATGCTGAAGAGCGAGGGATTCCCGATGGACAAGAGCGTCCAAAACGCGCTCTTTTACGGTCTGTTCACCGATACCAACGGCCTGTCGGAGCTGCGGCATCCGCTGGACCGCGACTTGGCGGAATGCGAGGCCGACGCGGCGGTCCTGCGCACGCTCAAGAATTCCGCCATCACCGCCGAGGAATTGGACATCATCGGCGAAACGCTGCAAAACCGCGAAATGATCGGCAGCGTCGGCTTTTTCTGCGCCGAGCCCTGCGACGCAAATTTACTCGGCTTTACCAGCGACATCGCCCAGCAGGTCGTCCATATCGACTGCTGTGTGGTCTGCTGTGAGCAGCCGCACGGGCTAAAGCTGTCCATACGCTCCAGCGCGCGTGAGATAATGGCGAGCGAGATCGCCGAGTTTCTCTGCCGGGACGCGGGCAGCGGCGGAGGCGGCGTCGAAAAAGCGGGCGGATTTATGAGTTATAAAGCGATCGCGGAGATCTCCGGGGGCGCGGAACCGAAGGAATACCTGAAAAGCCGTATCCGCGCGTATATGGACAACTATGATTTGATTTACGCCGGAAATAACGAGCCGGATTTCGGCGCGATGCCGCTCTATAAAAAACTGCCTCAGCCCGTCGGATTTGCAAGAAGCGCGGACGTTTTCACGGCCGGGACAAAGATCACCGTCCGCACGTTAGAGGGCGACGTGGACACGGTGACGGACGAAGCCGTCTATCTGATGGTAGGCATCCGAGGTGAGGTCTATCCCATCTTACGCGAGACATTTGAGCGAAGCTACCGGGTCTTGGATGAGCCGTACGTCAACAATACGGAGTATCCGCCGGTCATTTTGAACCGCATAAACGGCGAACGGCGTGAGATACTGCCCGTTTCAAAAACCTGCTTGCCGAAGGAGGTAAAGCTTGTGCGGGCCGCGCGGATACAAAAAGATACCAAGGTTTTCACCGATTGGGACACCGAAAAGTATTTCAAAGGCTCGGCGGGCGATTATATCGTCGCGAATGAGGGATATTTCAGTGACTGCTATATCGTGCGCGGTGATATTTTCGACGAGAGTTATCTGGCGGTGCAATAAAATTTTTATCGGGAGTCACCCCCGCGTTTTCCTGAAATCCGACGGGGTCGTCCCCGTGGAGGCTTTGAACGCGGCTGTGAAACGCGCGTGGCTCTCGAAGCCGACCTTGGCGGCTATCTCCGCTATTGACGCGTCGCTCTCGCGGAGCAGGGCTGCGGCCGTCTGTATGCGGTATTCGCGCATATACGCGTTGATGGGCGCCCCGAACACGGACTTGAAGCAGCTTTTCATCGCCGTCAGGGGGATATTGAACCGCTCTGAGAGCTCGCCGAGCGTGAATTGTTTATCCGGATTCGCCGTCATATAATCGCGTATCGCCTTTACCGCGTTCACGCGCGTCTTGTAGAAATACCTCCGCGAGCCCGCGTCGCGCGTCTCCGCGACGCTCAAAAACAGCAGCAGCTCGACCAGTTTAAGCCTGATATAGCTCTCCTTCAGCGCGTCCGGGGCGTT
>JAISFB010000040.1 GCA_031263805.1 Oscillospiraceae bacterium | reverse complement strand
TAGTTTGTACGAGTGTAATACGGAAGCGAGAAAAAGTCAATAGCTTTTTATGAATTTTTACCAAGGAGGGTTTTCGCCTGTACGGCGCGAAAAGCGAAAGCCCTTGCAATCAGTCCCGGTAGGTGATAAAATCCAACCGGAATTCGCAAAGAGAGGTTGCGAAAAATTGTGCGAAAATTTGGAGGTACAACAAAATGGACAAAGTAAAAACCGGCAAAATTATTCTCCGGCGGGCGGCGGCGCTCGCGCTGACCGTCGCGCTGCTGGCGGCGGCTGCGGTGTTCGCGCCCGCGGCGTCCGCCGTCAAATTCGGCGACGTATCAGGCGTTCCGAAGGATTTTTGGAGCGTTTACGTGCCGTATGAGCAGGCCGTCGCCAATAACGACGCCGCCGGGATCGCGGCGAACGGGGACAAGGTCATAAGCTACTGGCTCAGCGGCGCCGCGGCGGAAAAACGCGCCGCCGAGTGGGCCTCAGACGTCGAGGGGCACGGCTATGAGATCAATACCGTTTGGGTCGTCGCCAACGAAGCCGCCGAGAGGTACGAGACGCTCGGCGACACGGCGAACGCCGTCCGCGTATATAAAATCGCACTGGCGTTCGCAGACGCGTATAAAGCGCTCACGCCGAAAATCGGCGGCGATCCGGACGATATGGAATTCGCGCGAACCAAACTGCAAAATAAGATATCGGCCTACGACGTGCAGATCAGCGTATACGCGGAGCTGCGTGACGGCTCCGGCGATACATCGCACCACGGCGCGGTGAACGAACCTAAAACCGGCGTGTATTTCGGAGAGCCCGCCGGCGGCGGCGCCGTTATGGATTCCTCGAAGAGACCGAGCGGCACGTTGATTTACGTTGATTTCGAGGACGAGAATATAGAAGCCCGTGTGGAAAACGACCTCAAGGCCAACGAGTCGCAGCACGGATACGCCCGTGGGGATTACGCCGCCGTCGAGATAGCGTGGAATTTCAAAAACGAGGGCGCGTCTTTAGCGGACGTGCCGCGGCAGGAGACGAAGGTATCCGAGGCCGCGCGGTATTTGAAATCACTCGGTATTCCCGTGCTGCTGCGCGTCGGCGCGGAAATGAACGCGTGGCCGAAGGCCGCGTCGCCCGACGAGTACAAGGCGGCGTTTCGGTTCATCGCGGACATTATGCACAGGCAAGCGCCAAACGTCGCGCTGCTGTGGTCCGTCAACGCGGTTTCGTCACAGGGGCTGACGTACGATATGTTCTATCCGGGTGACCAATACGTGGACTGGGTCGGCATTTCGCTTTACACGACAAAATACTTTCTCGGGAATCCGGACACGGACGAATCAACCGCGTCGATTTACGGCACGGGCAAGTACGCGAACCCAGTCGGCGTCATACGCGATCTCGTGGAGCAGTACGGCTCGCGCAAGCCTATCGCCGTTTCCGAGGGCGGAGTGTCCTTGCTCTGCAACAAAAACGGCGAAGACCTGACGTCGTGGGCCCTGCCGCGCATAAGGCAGGTTTACGCGTATATCCCGATACTGTTCCCGCAGGTCAAGGCGATGTTCTGGTTTAACGTCAGACGCGACGGCGAGCCGAACCGCTATGATTTCGCCGCCTCTCCCGCCGCAAAGACACTATACGGCCAGATGACCGGATCTGATTATTTCATCGCTAAAGGCGGGACTCAGGCGTCCGTCACGTACAAAAAGCTCGGCACGGCGGAGCTTCCGGCAGGCGGGGCCGCGCTTTTGACTTACGCGCCGTACTTTACCGTGGACGGAGTGTCGGTACAATATCTTGTTGACGGCGCCCAGGTCGCGCAGAGCTCCGATATACCGTACCGCCAGAGTCTGGACCTCTCCGGTCTGTCAAACGGCGCGCACAAGCTTACGGTGCGCGCGGCGGCGGGCGGCAAGCTTCTCGGCTCGGCGGAGTATAATATGCAAAAAAGCGGCTCCTCCGTCACGGTTTCAGCGGGAGCGATCGCCGCGCCCGCGACGGTCACGGCAAAGCCGAACGCCTCGACCGTGCTCGTCAACGGCAAGTCCGTCGCCTTTGACGCGTACACGATAAATGAGACCAATTACTTCAAGCTCCGCGATTTAGCCTATACGCTCAACGGTACGGCAAAGCAATTCGATCTCGGCTGGGACGGCGCGAACAACGCGATAAATCTGCTTTCCGGCAAGCCTTATACTCCCGACGGCAGCGAAATGTCAGGCAAGGGCGTGGGCGATAAAGCGGCCGCGCCCACATCCTCAAAAATATTTCTCGACGGGACCGAAGTCCGCCTTGCGGCTTACACCATAGGTGAAAGCAATTACTTTAAGCTCAAAGACGTAGGGCAGGCGTTCGATTTCAGCCTGACGTGGGACGGGGCGAATAATACGATAATCATCGACACAAGCCGGGGCTACTAATTGCGCATCGCCGCAGGCGCTGCGCAATTATGATTAAACGTGCCTGCGGGCACGGGGAACGCGCATTCGCGCGACGTCGCGCCGTAGGCGCGTTCTCCGTGCCGTAATCACGCCGGCGCGCTAAAGCTCAAAATCCGCCTTTGTCAGCTTAGATTGCGGCGGGGCGCGGCGCGTTTCGGGTTCGCGCTTGACGGCGTCGTACTTAAACCGCGGGCAGTGCGCGTCCCCGGCGGTTATCCCGCGTTTTACGCAAGCCACCCCGCCCTCTCCGACGGCAGAGCCGTAGCGGCAATATTCGCAGCGCGGCTCAATATTCCTTCTGAAAAGCGTTCTTGTCATAATATAGCCTCCCGCCGCGCGCATATCGCGCGGACGTTTCATTTAACGTGCCTGCGGGCACGGGGAACGCGCCGTAGGCGCGACGCGGGCGACCGGGGGGGGGTCGCCCCTACACCGTTTCAACGTATCTCCGTCCAAACCAACGGTGTAGGCGTCTCGATTCGCCTTAACCAAAAACGCCGCACCACCGAAAAGGCCGCATCCCTCGTCCCCTTTTGCCGTTCTTTCCCCCATTTCTTTCGGCAAAGAAATGGGGCGCCGCGCCGCGCAGGCGCATTGCATCCGGGCTGTAAGCCCGCATTGTAAATCATACCTCCAACCGCGCAGCGGGCGGAGGTACCGTGATATCGTCAGGTTCTCCGATGCGGCATTCTCCGGCGGTCATTCTGTATACAAGCGTCTCGCCGTCGTATATTTCGGCGGAGGTGAGCAGCCCTAAGCTCATTGATACGCGGCATTCCGTTAAATACCCCAG
>JAISFB010000180.1 GCA_031263805.1 Oscillospiraceae bacterium | reverse complement strand
TATAATATATCAGAGGACATTATTTGTCCGGGCATTAAAATATTTCAAAAACGCCGGGGAGGACGCACGCTATGGACGATTACACAAGAAAATTCACACCGGTGACGGGCGGGGAAAATCTTCGCGCGTCTCTAACTGAGGTGAGCGACGCTCTCGAGGAAAAGGGCTACAACGCCGTCAATCAAATAATCGGATACCTGCTCAGCGAGGACCCTACGTATATCACAAGCCACCGCAACGCCCGCAGCCTGATCTGCAAGCTCGACCGCGACGAGCTGCTCGCCGCGATGCTGCGCAGCTATCTCGGAAAATGATCCGCCGTCAGATGCGCATGGCCTCGACGTAAGCGCAGCCGCCGGTTTCGGTGTCGATCTCAAACACCGCGCATTCGAGTTTCGCCCGGCCCTCCGCGTCCTCGTACCTTTCCGGCGGGTCGCCCAGAAAGCGCGAGAGCGCGGAGCGCGGCTTCACGCCGATCACGCTTCGCCGCGCGCCCGTCATTCCGAGGTCGGTTATGTATCCCATTCCGGACTGAAAGACCTCCGCGTCGGACGTCTGCACGTGCGTGTGCGTGCCCCACAGCGCCGAAACGCGCCCGTCGAGATAAAACGCCATGGCGCGCTTTTCGCTCGTCGCCTCCGCGTGGAAATCGACGAGCTTTATTTTGCATTCGCAGTTTTTAAGTATCCTGTCAGCCTCGAAAAACGGGTTCTCCGTCCCGAAATTCATCTCACAGCGCCCGATCAGATTTATCACGCAGACCTCGCCGAAGGAGCTGTCAAACACGCCCCAGCCGCGCCCCGGGACCTGCGGCGCGTAGTTCGCCGGGCGTATTATATACCGGTTGTCGTCAAGGTATTGCCGGAGCTCGCGCCTGTCCCACGTGTGGTTGCCGAGCGTTATGACGTCGGCGCCCGCCTGAAACAGCTCGTCGCAATGCTCCGGGAGCGCGCCGTAGCCCGCGGTGTTTTCCCCATTCACGACGCAAAACGCGATATTCTTCCGCTCCCGCAGCTTGGGGAGCGTTTTTTTCAGCATTTCGCGCCCCGTCTTGCCGCACACGTCGCCCACGGCGAGAATATTTACCGTCATTGTTTACGCCCGTCCCTTTCGTTTCTCGAATCCCGCTTAAATACCGCTCAAAAATACCGCTGCGCGCCGTCCAAAAAGATCGTTTTCTCCGGCCTTTGGATTATGACCCGCACGGCGCGCATTTTGTTTACGATCTCGACCTTGCGGTGCGCCCCGCCGTTTTCCCCGTCGCGCGTCCACATAACGGGCTCGTCGAATTCAAAGCTGACGCGCGAGGTGTGCAGAAGCCTTACGTTGTCCGATTCGTAGCTCTTGTTCGCCACAGCGCCGAGGATATCGAGAAAGTCCTGTAAATTGAGCGGATTTTTGACGAGTATCACCTCGAATTTTCCGTCGCCGAGGTCCACGTCCCACGGCGGGAGCCGCACGAGCCCCGCGACGGACGTGGAATTCGTGACTCCGCCGAACACAAAGCTGTCGTCAATGACGCCGCCGTCGTATTTGACGACGGTGCGCCGCGGCTTTATCGCCGCGAGGTCGGCGAGCCCGCCGAGCACGTAAGCCAGATGCCCGAGCGCGCGCTTCGCCGCCGGAGTCGTTTGGTACGACACCTCCGTAAACGCGCCGAACGCCGCGATATACGTAAAATACCCGCCGGCAAAGCTTCCGATATCGATTGGCGCGGCGCGCCCGCGCAGAACTGTTTCCACAGCCTCCGGAATATCGCGCGGCAGGGCGAGCGTCGTCGCCATATCGTTGGCCGTGCCCGTCGGGATATAGCCGATGGGAGGCGGGTCACGAACGTCCATAAGCCCGGAAACGATGTCGGAAAGCGTCCCGTCGCCGCCGACGCAGACGATGAGGCTGAATTCCGCCGCGTATTCCCGCGCCAAAGCGTCAGTCTCCCGCTCGCGCGTCATAAACACCGTTACCGAGTAATCCGCGCACGCGAAGCGCGTCACAATATCCCCGAGCGCGCTTTTTGAAATACCCCTGCCGGAGTACGGATTCACGATAAGCATAAGCTTTTTCAGCATATGATTATTCTAATCGGCTTGCCTGCGGCAATATCCTGACCCGCGTGACGCCGCTGACGGCCTCAAGCTCCTCTTGCAGTCCCGCGTCAACGCGCGACACGTCGATGAGCGTATACGCCAGGTCGCGGCCGCGCACGGCGGCGTTCACCATATTTTCTATATTTATCCCGCGCGCGGAAAGCGCGCCGGAGATTTTTGTTATCATATCCGGAATGTTCCTGTGCAATACGCACACGCGCGGCTCGGCGCCCATGCGCGGCATCGCGACGTACGGCATATTCACGGAATTTATGATATTCCCGTTTTCAAGGTAGTCGATTATCTGCGCGGCCGCCATAAAAGCGCATTTTTCCTCGCTTTCCGGCGTGGAGGACGCCAAATGCGGCATCGCTATGACGCCCTTCGCGCCCGCCGTCTTGGCGTTCGGGAAGTCCGTGACGTACCGCGAAATATGCCCGGACTCTAACGCCGCAAGCATCGCGTCGTCGTCCACGACCTCGGCGCGGGAAAGGTTGAGCACGCGCGCGCCCTTTTTCATCTGCGCGATGGCCTCGGCGTCTATCATATGGTGCGTGGATTCCATATACGGCACGTGGAGCGTGATATAGTCGCACGTTTTGTATATCTGCGGGCGGTCCTTCGCGTTTATTACCTGCGACGACAGGCGCCAGGCGGCGTCTATCGACAAAAACGGGTCGTGCCCGTACACCTCCATCCCGAGCGCGACGGCGGCGTTGGCTATCGGCGCCCCGACGGCGCCCAGCCCGATGACGCCGAGCTTCTTGCCCATTATCTCGGGGCCCGTGAACGCGTTTTTCCCGGCTTCGACGAGCGCGGGAACCTCGTCTCCGCGGTCAGCTATCGAGCGCACCCAGTCGATACTGCCGGTAACGTCGCGCGAGGACATTATAAGCGCGCAGATCGCGAGCTCCTTGACGGCCTCTGAATTCGCGCCCGGCGTGTTGAACACGACGATGCCGCGCTCCGCGCAGCGGTCGGTCGGAATATTGTTTGTCCCGGCGCCGGCGCGGGCAATGCACAGCAGCTCGCCTCCGAACTGCATATCGTGCATTTTCGCGGAGCGCACGAGTATGGCGTCCGGGCGCTCCTCCTCCGGGGAGACTGTATAGCGCCCGCGGCTGAACAGCCCGGTGCCGGCGGCGGCGATATTGTTGATGGTCTTTATCCTGTACATACTGCTTTATCTGTTCCCTTCTTATTATTTGCCGTATTATTTATATTTTATGTTCTCAGCCTCGAAATCGCGCATAAAGCCGGTGAGCGCGAGCACGCCCTCCTCCGGCATCGCGTTGTATAAGGACGCGCGCATTCCGCCGGCGCTGCGGTGCCCGGCGAGATTCGCCAGCCCTCGTTCGGCGGCCTCCCTGACAAATTTTTCGTCAAGCGTCGGGTCGTTCGTGCCGAACGTGATGTTCATATCGCTGCGCGCGCTCTTTTCGGCGCGGCCCGTGAACAGCCTTGAGGAATCGAGCGCGTCGTAAAGAAGCTTTGCCTTGGCGGCCTTTTTCCGCTCCATACCGGCGACGCCGCCCTGCGTTTCGAGCCATTTTAGCACGAGGCCGAGCATATATATCGTATAGCACGGCGGCGTGTTGTCCATCGAATCCTTTTCTATCGCGGTCTTATAGCTCATAATTTTCGGGGTAAACGGCAGCTCGCGCCCCGCGAGCGATTTATCTACGATGACGACCGCCATGCCCGCGGGCGCCATATTCTTCTGCACCCCGGCGAAAATAACGCCGTATTTTGAGACATCGACCGGCTTTGAGAGAATGTTGGACGACATATCGCACACTATCGGGACGCCGGCTGTCTCAGGAACGTACTTCCATTCGGTGCCGTAGATAGTGTTGTTCGCGCAGTAATAAAAATACCTCGCGTTTTCGGAAAGCTTCAGCGCGTCCTGCGCCGGGATATATGAAAAATCCCTGTCCTCGCTTGACGCCGCGATATTTATCCTGCCGTACTTTCTCGCCTCTTTGGCGGCGACGGAGGCGAAGTTGCCCGTAACGGCGTAGTCCGCCTCGCCGTTTTCGCCGATCAAATTCAGCGGCGCGGCGGAGAACTGGAACGTCGCCCCGCCCTGCATAAACAGTATTTCGTGAGTATTTGGAACTCCGAGCGCGGAGCGCAGCGACGACTTTACCTCGTCAAAGATCGCGAGGTACGTCCGGCTCCTGTGGCTCATTTCCATAACGGACATTCCGGAGCCGCGGTAATTCGTCATTTCCGCCGCCGCCGTTTCAAGCACGGACAGCGGGAGTATTGACGGCCCCGCCGAAAAATTGTATATCCTGTCTTTGTGATCGCCGCTTGCCATAGAGAACACCAGCCTGTTTCAAAATTTATAAGCGCAAAATAATAGTAGGAA
>JAISFB010000153.1 GCA_031263805.1 Oscillospiraceae bacterium | reverse complement strand
ACCGCGAATTTGTGAAATTTATGGCTTACGAGGTTATCGGCTGACCTCGCAATTAAACCCGCACCGCTCAAATGCCGCCGCCGCGCGTTCAAGCTCCGCTTCCGTGTTTTCGCGGAGCGCGCCGAGCGCGTATTCCATACCCACGGCGGCGTATTTGCTTTCGCCGTACCTGTGATATGGCAGTATCGAAACGCTGGCGGCTGGCGCAAGCTCCCGCGCCAGCCGCGCCAGCGCGTCCACGTCCTTGGCTGAGTTGTTGTATTCCGGGATGAGCGGCACGCGCAGCGTCAGCGTGATCCCTTTTTCGGAGATATACCGCAGATTCGACCAAACAGTAGCGGCGTCGGCGCCGAGCAGCTCGGCGTGGCGCTTCGGGTTCGGGTGCTTTAGGTCAAAATATACGAGGTCGGTGTATTGCAGTATTTTATCAAGAGCCTCGCGGGAACCGAAGCCCGATGTGTCCGCGCAGGTGTGCACGCCTTCGCCGCGGCATTTTTCAAAAATCGCGGCGACGAAATCAGGCTGCGCCAAAATCTCCCCGCCGGAGCAGGTCACGCCGCCGCCGGAGGTCTCGTAATACACCAAATCGCGCCGGATCACCTTCCACACCTGCTCAACGGTCATGACAGAGCCCTTGAGCTCTAACGCGCCGTTGACGCAGGCCTTGACGCAAGTCCCGCAGGCGGAGCATTTTTCGCGGTCGATATTGAGTCCGTCCGATATGAGCTCTATCGCGCCGTTCGGACAGGCGGAGGCGCACGCGCCGCATTTCAGGCACGACGTGTACCGGTACGAAAGCTGCGGAGCGAAGCTCTGCGACTCCGGATTGGAGCACCACGGGCACCGCAGAGGACAGCCCTTCAGGAACACCGTCGTGCGGATGCCCGGTCCGTCGTCAATGCTGTACCGCTGGATGTTGAATACTGTACCTTCCATATTAAAAACTCCACGCGGCTTACACCATTTCGTGCATCGTACGGTTTACTATTTCGGCTTGCAGCCCGGGCGGCAGGTCGATGAAATACGCCGAATAGCCGCCGACGCGCACGAGCAGATTTTTATGGTTTTCAGGATGCTCACGGGCGTCGAGCAATTCCTCGCGCGAGTGGATATTGAACTGCACGTGCCAGCCGTTTCGCTTCATAAACGCCTTTATGAGCCAGCCGAGCTTTTCAAGCTTTTCGGGCGTGTTCAGCACGGATTTTGAAAACTTCATATTCATCGCGTAGCCGGCGTAGGGGTACGCGTAGCCGTCGTTTGTCGCAGAGTTTATTGCCGCCGTCGGCCCGTTCGTGTCCATTCCGGGCGAAACGGAGCACGCGGCGTCGCAGGTCGGGCTGCCCGCCTCGCGCCCGTTCGGGAGAGCGCCTATCGCGGAGCCGATACCGACGTGTCCCGCCGCCGCGCCGATGAAAAGCAGCGGCTTTTTGCCCGTCAGGGGATCGACCTCGGCCTGCATTATCTCGGGTACACGGAGCGACAGCTCGTCGTATATCTCGTCCGCGAAGTCGTCGTCGTTGCCGTATTTCGGGGCGGCGAGGCAGAGGCGGCGGAGCGTCTCCGCGTTTTCCCAATTGCGCGCGCACGCGTCAAGCAGCTCGCGCATCGTCGCTTTTTTATCGGTGAATACAAGCTTTTTAACAGCCGCGAGACTGTCCGCCAGATCGACGAGCCCGCGCGAGCCGAGCCAGCAGGCGCGCCCCTCCGGATAACGCGCGCCGCCCTCGCGGGAGGCTATGCCGGCGGGTATGCAGTCTTCATACTGCATTGCGACGCGCAGGCCGGACATCGGGCCCTCGGCGATCTCCGTCGACCAGGAGAGAAGCTTGAATTTCCGCAAAATCGGCGTGAAATATTCGAGCTGCTTGTAATACGCGCCGATCACCTGCTCGAACGCCGTGAACTCGCGCGCGTCGCCCGTGTGAGGGCCGAGCTGTTTTTGCGTGCGCGGGTCAAAGCCGTCGTTCATCGCGAGCTCGAAGACCTTCAGCTGGCTTATGTTGTGCCCGCCGCCCATATGCTCTAAGCTGTCGAGGTGATAACCGAGGCAGCCGGAGGCGTTCCAGTTGCAGGCGTCCTCGAGCGGCACGCCGCGGTCGAGATAGCGCTTCGTGCCGAGCGCGTCGCTTAAAAACGCGGGATTCCCGCCGCCGAACTCGCGGTTGCATTCCAGCGCGTGGATGATAAACTCCGGAGGCGTTTTTTCGCTGTACCGTATATATATCGCGGGCTCGGACAGCTTTATCTGCGCCATGGCTTCAAGAACGAGCCACGAAACCTCGTTCGTCAGCTCGCTGCCGTCCGCGTCCGTGCCGCAGAGCGTTATGTTGGGCAGCAGAGAGCCCGGCGCCGCGCGCTGCTCGCGCGGGATCGTGACAAGATTCTCGCACTCGCGGATTTTCAGCCACAGCGCGCCAAGCAGCTCGGCGGCGTCCTGCGCCGTTATTTTTCCGGCGGCCTTGTCGGCCTTGTAGTACGGATAAAGCAGTTGATCCAGCCGCCCGACGGGGACTTCCGGCCGGTCGGAGCTCTCCTTCCAGCATACGAGATGATAAAGCCTTACGCACTGCACGGCCTCAAAGAAATCGCGCGGCGGCTCGGCGGGCACGCGCTCGCACGCGTCCGCTATGCGCAGCAGCTCGCGCCGCCGTTCCGGGCGGGCTTCGCTATCCGCCATTTCGCGCGCCAAAGCGGCGTGGCGGCGGGCGTAGGCTATAAACGCCTCGCAGGATATGACAGTCGCTTTCAGCAGCCAGTATTTCCGCAAAAACTGTGCCGTCCCGTGGGAATTTTCATCCCCCTCCGCCATCATTCTCTCGCGCTCTTTCTCGCACAGGCCGATCACATAGTTCAGCCCGTTTTCAACGCACTTGACGGAAACCTGCGCCACGCCGCCGCCGTAAGCCGAGTAATTCTGAAACAGCCCGCGGTCCATCTCATAGCGCACGCCGCGCCCCTCGAACACCATGCCGCGGTCAAACAGCAGGTCGAACACGCCGGGGCCCATTTCGAGCTCTACGGACTTATTCACGCTCGATACCTTGGGCATATGCTCTATCCAGTATTCGGCGTCGGCTTTCAGCGCGTCGAGGTCGTCAGGGTCGATATTCGTGGAGGAAATGTCGCTCGTTTTGCGGTCGAACTTCCCGCTTTCCACCATCTTCATTATCTCGCGCGGCTTCATCGCGCAAAGCGTCCCGTTCCCGCGGATGAATTTTGTCAGGGAGCCCGCGATAAGCTCCCCGTCGCGCAGCAGGAGCGGACATTCCAGCAAACGCTTCTCAAGCGCCTTTGCCCAGCGAATATCGACGGGCAGACCCTCCGTTTCCTTCCACGACTGCGTAAAAAGCAGCGTGTCGTCCACATACACCTGCGGCGCGGCGGCCTCCCATTCTGCTTTAAGCGCTTGCAGGCGCGGGGTCAGCACCCGCACCGCCTTGATTTCGTTCCGGTCTACCGTATTTGACATATTTATATTCCTTTCGATTTTGTGTACTCATTTATAATATGTGTTCAAGTATACGTCATTATTGAGTCGGTGTCAATGCGCTGTGCTGATTTAACGTGCGTACGCTCACGGGGTACGCGGCTGGCGCCGCGGACGGGGGCGGTTTGCAGCGCAAGATTGTAAAATTTTTGTGAACAAGCGAATTTTGGCAAGCTACATAAAAACAAAGGCGCGCACCTTTATGCCGAGTATGATAAGAGCGAAAACCGGCAAAACATCTCAATACAAACACGTTGACAATTGAGCGACAATCATCTACAATGAATTCATAAGAACCGAAAGGAGGCGCATGAGCGCCATGCAATTTGTTACAGTCAGAGATTTTCGCAGTACGCCCAAAGAGGTTTGGGAGAAACTGATCCGCGAAGAGGAACTTGTCATCACCAACAACGGTAGACCCACGGCATTGCTTTTGAATATACCGGAAGGCGATTTTGAAGAAACCTTACAAGATGTCCGCCGCGCAAAGCTGTTGCGCGTTCTTGAGGATGCCCGCGAGGAAGCCGCGGAGCGCGGGTTTTTGACCGAAGAAGAGATAGAAGCCGAGATACAGGCTTGCCGAAATGAAAAGCGTGAGCGCGTTCAATGAGGAAAGT
>JAISFB010000135.1 GCA_031263805.1 Oscillospiraceae bacterium | reverse complement strand
CCGGCCTTTTGCACGTCCTCTATGCTCATTCCGCGCGTAAGCTGATGTACGAGCGTGCCGACCATTTCGAGGTGGCCGAGCTCCTCCGTGCCGATGTCGGTCAGCAGGCCGCGCAGCTCGTCATACGGCATCGTATAACGCTGGCTCAGATAGCGCAGCGAGGCGCCGAGCTCTCCGTCCGGGCCGCCGTACTGCGTGAGCACTATCATCGCGAGCCGCGGATTCGGGTTCGTAACCTTCACGGGATATTGCAGCTTTTTTTCATATACGAACATTTTATTTAATCACCTTATTAAAATTGCGGGCCGTAGGCCCGGTCGCCCGTTGGGCGACTTACGAATTGTTTCCTGCCGGAGAATTGTTTTCCGCGGCGTCCCAGGGCCACGGCGAGTATGTCCAGGTGAACGCCGCGCTTTCGGTCAGATCGTCCGACGAGACGGGGCCGTACAGCCTGACATACCGCTCCCGCGCCTGCTTTTTGAGCGTAAGCATACGCTGAAGCAGCTTAAACGCCTCGCGGTCGCCCGTGTGCGTATCGAGATAGAGCGTCAGCTCGTGCGCCACAAACGCTATCGCCATAAGCTCCCCTATCGGCGTGCCGATGTAGGGAGAGCCCTTGTTCACGATGTTCATAAACGGCAGGTCGAGGCCGGGGAACAGCGTCCCGCGCGTCAGCGCCGAGTCGTTTTCGTAGATAGGCGCCGCGCTTTCCTGCTCCGGGACATACCCGGCGGCGAGCGGCGCCCGGCCGGGCAGCGAGCCCGTTTTGTATTGCTCCCCGCCGTCCGGCGCCCATGCGTTTGACGCTGTATTTGGCTTTGCATTTTCTATTGTGTTTTCCGTTTTTACGGTATTTGCGGTGTTCGAGAGATTAGCATTATTTGCGGTCCCGGCGTTTTGCCGGGCAAGTTTTTCGTTCAATTTGGTTTCCTCCCGTAAATGGCTGGCTTACCGCCGCGCCCCATTATATGCTCCGGGGCGCGATATGCGCCGTGAGCGGCGGGAGGATTTTGCGGGGCTTTACGCCTTCATCTGCTTTCTTCTCGCGAGGTTTATCGGGCCCTCGTGCATTTCGCCTATGCTCTGCAAGGATCGGCCCAAGCCGTAGGCCACGCACTGCTCTGAGTCGTCGGCGACGCGCGTCGGGATATTCGTGCGGCTTTCGATAAGCTTGTCAAAGCCCCAGAGCAGGCTGCCGCCGCCCGTGAGCACTATGCCGTTGCGCGATACGTCGGCGACGAGCTCGGGCGGGGTGCTCTCCAGCACGCGGTGGATCGTTTCGATGATACGCTCGCTTATCTCCTCAAACGCCTCAAGTATCTCGGTCGTGCTCACGGACACTATGCTCGGCAGACCGTTCATCAGGTTGCGGCCTTTCATATCCACGGTAGTCGTTTCCGGGCGCGGGAAAACGCAGCCTACGGATTTTTTGACCTCGTCGGCCGTCGAGTCGCCAATCAGGACATTGTGGCGGCGGCGGATGTATTTGATAAGCTCCTCGTCAAACGCTTCGCCGCCGGCCTTGATGGATTCGGACTCCACGACGCCGCCGAGGGAGAGCACCGCGACGTCCGTCGTCCCCCCGCCGCAATCGACGACCATATGCCCGTCGGCCTTGTTGATCTCCAGCCCGGCGCCGATGGCGGCGGCGAGCGGCGCTTCCATTAAGTATACCCGCCGCGCCCCGGCGGCGATCCCGGCGTCTACAACGGCGCGCTCCTCCACCTCCGTGATGCCCGACGGGACGGATATCACGACGCGCGGCTTGAACAGCGCGAAGCTGGCCGCCTTTCGCACGAGCTCGCGCAGCATCCGCTCCGTCATATCATAGTCCGATATGGCGCCGCCGCGCAAGGGCCGTATGGCGACGATATTTCCCGGCGTGCGCCCGAGCATACGCTGGGCCGCGAGGCCGACGCTCAAAAGGCGCCCCGTGTTCTTATCCATCGCGACGACGCTCGGTTCTCTCAGTATGACGCCGCGCGTGCGCGTGGAAACAAGCACCGTCGTCGTGCCGAGGTCTATGCCGATGTCTCCTCCTAAAAGCATTGTGAGCCTCCAAAATTCCTGAATTATGCCGTATTGATTATATCCACAGGCGGCAGCGGTTAATCAGTACCCGCCTCCGGGCGTGCATAGGCCGTACTAACCGCTTGCGGTCTATAGCAGCTTGCTCAAGTCTCGCTTGCCGTAACAAATATGATGTATGAGAATCCTCATATTGTCTTCGTCGTAGGTGTAGAACACTAAATAATTGTTGACGGCGACCCAATGATAGCCGTACTCACGGATGCGCTCGGGCAAACGTCCGCGCAACGGCTGCCCGCGCCAAACGCCCTCGCAGAGCAACTCCATTTTGTGATCGTAGAGATCGACTAAATCCTCAGCGGCTTTGGGGTTGAGCAAATCGACGGCGATGTAAGTGACGATGTCCAGCAAATCCTGTTCCGCTGACGGCAGATATTTCAAACTATACATTGGCTCGGCGGTAGCTTTCACCTATTATATCCCTTGCCGTTTTCATCACGGTATCGTGGCTGACAGTCCTATCCGTCCTTTTCGCCTCGCTCGCACGCTCGTCCAATGTGTCGCACAAATCGCCAAAAACCATAGCGGCCTCGCGGTGGCTTTCGTAGTCGGCGCGGGGAATCAGCACCAAATCACCGAAGCCGTTGCCTCTGATAACGACCGGCTGGCCGTTCCTGCCGACCCGTTCCGCTATTTGGGACACGTTCCCTATGAAATCGGTCATATTTATTTCAGCCATAAAATTTACGCTCCTTTTCGCGCCGGGCGCTTGCTATATCCATATTATACACCCAATGCGTATTATGCGTTTCCGAACTTTAGTTGTCAAGCATAATTTTTTATGTAGAGGCGGATCTGTGCGTCCGTCCCTACGAACAACAGACTATGTTCCGTCCGCTTCGGCGAAGGTCGCGCACACTACGCGCGACGCGCCGCCGCGGAGAAGCGTACCCGCGCACTCGGACAGTGTCGCGCCCGTCGTGAGGACGTCGTCGATCAAGAGCAGACGGAGATTTTCTATGCCGGGCAGCGTCTCATAGGCGCCGGAGACGTTCGGCGCGCGCTCGTCCGCGTTTTTGAGCGACGAGTTCGCGGCGGTGTCGCGCTTCTTCGCGAGCGACGGTATAAGCGGGAATCCGAGCAGCCCGGCGACCGTATCCGCGAGTATTTTCGCCTGGTCGTACCCTCTGGAGCGGCGGCGGCGGGCGGAGAGCGGGACCCACGTCACGGCGTCAAATTCCCCGTCGAGCGCCTCGAACACGACGCCGGCGAGTATTTCGCCGAACACCTCGCCGAGCCAATAGTCGCCGGAGAATTTGTAGCGCAGAAAGCCGCGGCGCACGGCGCCCTCATATTTCAGCGCGGAGACGCAACGTGCGGCGAACTCTATCCGACTCTCACCGCCCGACAGTCCGGGCAGCGTTTCCCAGCAGGCAGGGCAGACGTCGTCGCGGTGCGTGAATACGATTTTTCCGCAAAAACAGCATTTCGGCGGAAAAAGCAGGTCTATTATAAAGCGGAGCGGGCGGATCACGGCGCGTCACCGGACTCGGTCTTCGGCGCGGCCCCGAGAACGAGGCGCGCGCGCAAGCCGGAATACCGCCGGTGGCGCCTGTCGTTCGCCGTCATCGCGCTTAGCAGCTCCGGGCTGCCGACGATTATCAAAAGCTCGCGCGCGCGCGTTATCGCCGTGTACAGCACGGCGCGCGTCGCGAGGCGCGGGGAGCCGGGCGGCAGCGCCAAAATAACGGCGCGGTACTCGCTGCCCTGCGATTTGTGGACGGTCATGGCGTAGGCGGGCTCAAGATCCACAAGCTGCTCGAACATATATTCGACGGCTTTGTCGTCGAACTCGACCGTAAGCGTCTCGGCGGCCAAGTCGATTTTCGATATGACGCCGAGGTCGCCGTTGTACACCCCGCTGCCCGAAGCGCCCGAGGCATCCGTCCACATTATATCATAATCGTTGCGTATCTGCATCACCCGGTCTCCCTCGCGGAACACAAAGCTCCCGAACGGCTTTTCGCGGCGTCCCGAGGGCGGGTTGAGCTCCTGCTGCAAGCGCGCGTTGAGCGCCGCGGTGCCGGCCTCTCCGCGGCGGGACGGCGTGAGCGCCTGTATCTGCGGCGCGGGTATGCCCATATTTCCGGGCAGGCGCTTTGACATAAGCTCCGCCACCGTGTCCGATATCGCGGCGGGCGTCGAGCGTTTCAGGAAAAACATATCCGAGTTTTTTTCCGAAAGGTCGGGCAGCTCGCCGCCGTTTACGGAATGGGCCGCGCGTATAATTGCCGACTGCCGCGCCTGACGGAAAATCTCCGTGAGCCGCACGACGGGCACGACCCCGCTTTTGATTATATCGGACAATACGTTGCCGGGCCCGACGGCGGGAAGCTGATCCATATCGCCGACGAGTATGAGGCGGCAGCCGGGCTTCATAGCTTCAAGCAGCGCGCGCGTAAGCGGCAGGTCGAGCATAGACGCCTCGTCAACTATGACGGCGTCCGCCCTCAGCGGATTGGCGAGGCCGTGCTCAAAGGTCAGTCCGCCGCGGTCGTCCATACGCGCGCCGAGCGCGCGGTGAACGGTCATAGCCCCGCCGCGCCCCGCGAGCTCGCCCATGCGCTTGGCAGCTCGGCCCGTCGGCGCGCACAGCAAGGTTTTCAGCTCTAATCTGTCGAAAAGCTCAAGTATCCCGCGCACGGAGGTCGTTTTGCCGGTGCCGGGCCCGCCCGTCAGCGCCACAACGCGCCCGAGCGCGGCTGAGCGGACGGCTTCGAGCTGCCCCTCGGCGTATGACACCCCGAGCGCGTTTTCTATCTCGGCTACGAGCGCGTCGGCGTTTATCTCACGCGCTTGCCCGCCAGGTTTATCTCCCTCGTCCGCGAGCGAGAGCAGGCGCGCGGCGACGTATTCCTCCGCGTCGCGCATTTCGCGCAGATAGCACGCGTCGAGGCCTGAAATCTCCTCGCGGACTATCTCGCCGTCGTCGTGCAGCATATCGAGCGCCTCGCGGAGCCCTTCCTCCCCCGTCGATATGAGCTGATTCGTCGCGGCGACGAGCTTGTCCGTCGGGATGAAAACATGCCCGTTGTTGAGATTGTGGCGCAGCTCGAAGACGAGCGCCGCCTCAAGGCGCTCCGGGCAGTCGGACTCGAAGCCGAGCGAGAGCGCCATACGGTCGGCCTCGTGAAATTCCGCGCCGAACACGGAATCCGTCATCGCGTAAGGATTTTCGGACAGGTATTCCATCGCCTCGTCGCCGAGCGCGCCGTAAAGACGCATGGCGACGAGCGCCGATATCCCGTAGCCGCCGAGCGAGTCGATAAGCCGGCGCACGCCCGCCTTGCGGCGGAAATCCTGCGAAAGCTGCCGCGCCGAGGCGCGCGTTATCCCGCGTACCTCGGCGAGCCTTTCCGGCGAGGACTCGAGGATGTCGAGAGAGTTTTCCCCGAATTTTTCGACGATCTCGCGCGCCCTGCCGGGGCCGATGCCGCGTATCACGCCGGAGGCGAGATAGCGGAATATCGCCTCCGGCCCCTCGGGCGCCGAGTGTGTGAAGCTGTCGGCGCGGAACTGCTGTCCGTAGGAATGGTGCGCCGTCCATTCGCCCTCAAGCTCTATAGTCTCTCCCGGGAACACGTCCGGCAGGCAGCCCACGGCGGTGAACGCCTCCGCTGCGGGCGGCGCGTCGAGCTTTATAACGCTGTAGCCATTTTCCTGATTGCGGAATACGACGGAGACCACGACTCCGCGCAGCTTTATCTTTTCTCTGTCCAGTATGTATCACTCCCCATTACGGTGACGTCCGCGTTGTCGGCCTCGAGCAAACGCGCTATGCGCGCGCCGTCGCCGGTGAGCCCGCGGTCCTCAATGATTATCCCGCCCTCAAGCCCCGCCGTCTCGCAGAGCCACAGCAGGCTGCCGACCGAGCGCTCCAACCCGTCGCCGTCGCCGGAAACGGAGAGCACCGTTTTAAGCTCCGCCCCGCGCGGAAGGCTGACGGGCGTGAACAGCACCCGGCGGAGCTTTATCCAAAACGCCGCCGCCGCCAAAAGCAGGGCGGAGGCCGCCAAAAACGGAGCGGCGGACGCGAGACCCTCAAGAATTATTTCGATAAACGCGCTCATTTTATGTACCCCCATCCAGTTATCGGAATTTGCGCTTACGGGGTATTCTATGACCGCTTCGGCGTTGTTGTGAGAGCGTTTCGTACCGCGCCCGCGACGCTTTCACAACGGCGCGCCCGTGAGATAGCGCCGCGCCATATCGAGCGCGTGGCTCGCCGCGGCGAGCCTGATGCGCTCGCGGTCATAATAGAGGTCGAGCGAGCGCGTGACGAGCGCGTCCCCCGAGGCGAGCGTTATGAAAATCCGCCCCTCCGGATTCCCGAATTCGTCGTCTCCGGGGCCGGCGACGCCCGTTATCCCGATGCCGAGCGAGGCCCCGAGCTTTTCCCGAACGCCTTGCGCGAGAGCCTCCGCCGTTTCGCGGCTGACCGCGCCGTAAGCTTCGACGGTCTCGCGCGGCACGCCGGCGAGCTTTGTTTTCGCCTCGTTCGTGTACGCCGTCACGCCGCCGAGAAATACGCGCGATGCGCCCGGAATATCCGTCAGGCGCTTGGCTAAAAGCCCGCCCGTGCAGGATTCCGCGGCGGCGAGGGTATGTCCGCGCTCGCGCAGCAGCGTTATCACCGTGTTTTCGAGGGAATCGGTGTCCACGCCGTAGACGAGGTCGCCGAGCGCCGCCGTGACGCGCTCGAGCACCGGGCGCATAAGCTCGTCAGCGGCGCGTTGTGAGCCGGCGCGCGCCGTGACGCGCAGCATGGTCTCATAATCCTTGGCATACGGCGCGAGCGTCGGATTTGAGGACGTTTCCATAAGCTCGTGCAGCCTCGCCTCCACGGCGGACTCGCCGAGCCCGAACACGTGGATGTTGTGCGAGAAAATTTCGTCTCCGGCGAGCTTTTTCAGGTACGGGAGCATCCCGGACTCTATCATCGCGCGGCACTCGCGCGGCGGGCCGGGCAGCATCAGCACGTGCTTTCCGTCGGCCTCAAACGCGCAGCCGGGCGCGGTGCCGCAGCCGTTGTCAAACACGACGCACCCCTCCGGCAGCATCGCCTGACGGAAATTGTTCTCTGTGATCTCAAGCCGTCCGAGGCGGTCGCGGAAAAAGCCGCGTATTTTCTCGGCCTCGGCTTCGTCGAAAAGCAGTTTTTTGCCGAACGCCTCGGCGAGCGTCTGCTTCGTGAGGTCGTCATACGTCGGGCCGAGCCCGCCTGTTGTGATGATGATGTCGGCGCGTTCGCGCGCGACGGCGACGGCCTGCTTCAATCGCTCCGGATTGTCGCCGACGACGGTGTGGAAATAGACGTTTATCCCGAGCCGGGACAGCGCCTGCGACACGTCCCGCGCGTCCGTGTTCACGATGTTCCCGAGCAGAAGCTCTGTTCCGACGCCTATTATTTCAGCGATGTATGACATATTCCTGCCTCCTAATTACTCAAACGTGACGCGTTCGATGTTCGCGAGCGCATCTGCCGTCAGGTTCTCGACGTCGAGCGCCGCTTCCGCCTCCCGTATTTTTTCAAGCCTCGGCCTTGTCGCGGGGCGGCGAGGCGTGAATACGGTGCAGCAATCCTCATACGGCAAAATCGA
>JAISFB010000065.1 GCA_031263805.1 Oscillospiraceae bacterium | reverse complement strand
CCGTCGTCGCCGGAAAGACGGTCCCCGTGGGTCTCAAAGAAATCTGTGAACAGCTCTCCGATATAATCGCGCGCGCGCGGGCGGCTTGGGCTGCGGGCCAGGGCGACGCGCTCATATGGGGTGATTGCTGTCATAACTTCGCGCTCCTTTCGGGGTGTAATCGCAGCAAGCGCGATATCGCGGCGCGCATATCCTGCCTTGGGACTATGGCGTCTATAAAGCCGTGTTCAAGCTGAAATTCCGCGCGCTGGAAGCCTTCGGGGAGCTTGGCGCCCATCGTCTGCTCTATGACGCGGGGGCCGGCGAAGCCGATAAGCGCGCCGGGCTCGGCGAGGATTATATCGCCCAGAGAGGCAAAGCTGGCGGTCACGCCGCCCGTCGTCGGGTTCGTCATCACGGATACGTATAAACCGCCGGAGTCTGAAAACGCGCGGGCCGCGGCCGCCGTTTTAGCCATCTGCATAAGCGAGAAAATACCCTCCTGCATCCGCGCCCCGCCGCTGGCGGAGAAGATTATCACCGGGATACCTTTTTCGCCCGCGCGCTCAAACGCGAGGGCGACGCCCTCACCGACCGCCGTGCCCATACTGCCCATCATAAACGCCGGCTCCAGCGCGAGAGCGATAACGGCCCTGCCGTTTATAGCCCCCTCCCGGCAATGAAAGGCGTCGGACAGTCCCGTCCTCGCGCGGGCCTCGGCGAGCTTTTCGCCGTAGCCGGGGAAGTCCAGCGGGTCGCGGGACATAATTTCGGCAAAGAGCGGGGGAGCGGCGCCGGGGGAGCCCTCGGCGGCGTCAAACAGGCGGTCGAGACGCGCGCGGGCGGGCATAGAGTAATGATAACCGCATTTGGAGCAGAGGTACAGGGCTGTTTTCGCCGCTGTTTTGCCGCATTTGGGGCATATATGTCCGGAAGCTGTGCGTGTTAAATTTGACGCCGCGCGGGTGCTCTCTCTCGTTTTTTTAAGCGCGTTCAGCGTGCGGCGGCGCTCTAAGAAGGCGCCGATGAAATTGTCGCTCATAGCGTCATATCCTTTTCGACCGGGCGGAGCAGGGCGCCGATATTGCGCTCTATGAAGCCCGTGTCCGTTTTCCCCGCGATAAAGTCCGTGGAGAACATCAGCATATACAGCAGCCCGAGGTTGGTCTTGACGCCCGTGATGACAAGCTCCTCGAGAGCGCGGCGCATACGCAGGACGGCCTCGTTGCGCGTTCTGCCGTGGACTATGACCTTCGCGAGCAGGGAATCGTAATACGGCGTGATCTCGCAGCCCGGATATATTGCCGTGTCCACGCGCACGCCGTAGCCGCCGGGCAGATGGAGGAAGCCGATTTTGCCGGGGGCGGGGGAGAAGGCGTTTTCGGGGTCCTCGGCGTTCACGCGGCACTCGATAGCGTGTCCGGAAACGGCGGCGTCCGCCTGCGAATATCGAAGCGGCAGGCCGGAGGCTATATGAAGCTGCTCGCGCACGATGTCGATGCCCGTCACCATCTCGGTTACGGGGTGCTCTACCTGTATGCGCGTGTTCATCTCTATAAAATAGTGATTGCCGTTGCCGTCGAGGATGAACTCTACGGTCCCGGCGTTCACGTAGCCCGCCGCGCGCGCGGCGCGGACCGCCGTTTCGCCCAAAAGCTCCCGCGCCGCTTTGTCGAGGGCGGGGGACGGGGCTTCCTCAAGCACCTTTTGGCGGCGGCGCTGGAGCGTGCAGTCCCGCTCGCCGAGGTGTATGATATTGCCGAACGAGTCCGCGAGTATCTGAAACTCGACGTGCCGCGGGGCTTCGATAAGCTTTTCCACATAGACGCCGCCGTCGCCGAAGCAGGCAAGCGCCTCTCCCGACGCTTCGCTGAACGCGGACGCGACGTCGCCGGGGGAGTCCGCGCGGCGAATCCCGCGCCCGCCGCCTCCGGCGGCGGCCTTTATGAGCACGGGATAGCCGATGGCGGCGGCCTCGCGCCCGGCCTCGTCCGCCGTCGCGACAAGCCCCTCGGAGCCGGGGACTAACGGGACGCCGTTTGCGCGCATCAGCCGGCGGGCGGCGTTTTTATCGCCGAGCGCGGCGATGACCTCCGGCGGCGGGCCGACGAACGCGATGCCGCGCCGTATGGTCTCGGCGGCGAACGCGGAGCTTTCGGACAGAAAGCCGAAGCCGGGATGAAGCCCGTCGCAATTAGTCCCGAGCGCCGCGGATAAGATAGCGTCCGCGTTCAGATAGCTCTCCTCGGCGCGGGCGGGGCCGATGCAGACGGCGCGCGTGGCGAGCGTTGTGAACAGTGCCCCGCGGTCGGCCTCGGAATACACGGCGACGGTTTCTATATTCATTTCACGGCAGGCGCGGATCACGCGCGCCGCAATCTCGCCTCTGTTGGCGACGAGTATCCGTTTCAGCATAGCATCATACCATAAAATTAGCCCCAAAATTAGCTCAATATAAAAAGAACCGCGCCGTATTCGGCGAGTTGGCCGTCTTCAAACAATATCTCCAAAATCTCGCCGTCGCGCGGGGCGGGTATCTCGGAAAAAGTCTTCATCGCCTCTATAACGCAGAGCGCGTCGCCTTTTTTTACGCGCCGGCCGACAGTGACGAAGGGCGGCGCCCCCGGCTTTGGCGCGCCGTATACGATGCCGACGAGCGGCGACGTCACGGGGGTTCCGATTGGCACGGGAGGCTCCGGCGCGGGCGCGGCGGCGAGGCTTGGCGCGGAAAAGGGGAGCGGCCCGCGGCGCTCAAGCGCGATACGCAGGCCGTCCTTTTCGTACTCAAGCCGCGTCAGGCCGTAGGCGGCGAGCAGCTCCGCGAGCTGTTTGACCTCGGTCATAGCTCTATTGACCGGCGAGGGCGTCGATGAGCGCGGCGATCTCGCCGACTGTTTTCAGGTCGGCGGTCTTTTCGGACGGCAGCGTGATGCCGAACTCCTCTTCGAGCTCCATCAAGAGCTCTACGGCGTCGAGAGAGTCCATGCCGAGGTCCTCGCGAACGTCCGTCTCAGCCGTTATTTCGGATACCTCACGCCCCGTTCTGTCCGCGACCGCTTTCGTTACCTTTTCAAGTGTTGTCATTTTTGATGGCTCCTTATGTCGAAAACTTAAAAATATTTAATTAAATATTTTTAAGTATATTAAACGCTGCGCGCCGCATTGTCAAGATTATTTTTTTATAGCTTGCCTATGGCAAGCTATAAAAAAATAATTCATATTCAATTAACTTGTGTTTCCGGAAAAGCGTGTTAAAATATTCTCAGCAAAAAAATGCATTACAGTTTTCGGAGGTCAGCAGTGAAATTCCTATCAGACAAAATCGACCGTTTCTGCCTGACGCACAGGCGTTTTGGCATCAGGCGGCTTATGCTGTACGTCGTCGCGGCGTCCGTCGCCGTGCTCGTTATCAGCCTTATCGACACGCAAGGCGCGCTTTTGGGCTTTTTGGCTTTCGACCCGCGGCTTGTGCTTCGCGGCGAAATATGGCGCGTCGTCACGTGGATACTCACGCCGCTGGGTGACAACATCGTGTTCTCCGCGATAACGCTGTATTTTTATTATTTCATCGGCACGACGCTTGAGCGCGAATGGGGCGCGGGAAAGCTTACTATCTTCTACGGCGCGGGGATATTGCTGAACGTCGTCTATTCGCTCGCGACTTATTTGACGGGGCTCGCCTACGTTTTTCTCACGCCGATGTATCTGAACCTTTCGATGTTCTTCGCCTTCGCGGCGCTGTTTCCGGACAACAGAGTGATGCTGTTCTTTATAATCCCCGTAAAGATAAAGTGGCTCGCGTGGCTTGACGCGGCGCTTTTCGCGTATTCTATCGTTCAATTCACCGTTGCGGGGCTGTATTTTTACGCGCTTGCCCCCGTCGTGTCGGTTTTGAATTTCCTGCTCATCTGCGGCGTGCCCGGCCTGCGGACGCTTCGCGCGCGCGCAAAATCCAACATTATAAACGTAAATTTCAGGCGCGCCTCAAACGACGCCCGCCGCGGCGCCGAAGGCGCGCCGTACCGCCACAAATGCGAGGTCTGCGGCCGCACGGACGTGTCCGACCCCGAGCTTCAATTCCGCTACTGCTCCCGTTGCGAGGGCTTCCACTGCTACTGCGAGGAGCATATCGAAAAGCATACGCATATAAAATAAGATAGGACGATAATACCAAAAATCGAAATAAAGTTATAGAAAAAGACTTGACAGCCGCGGGAGCCTGTGGTAAAATGCCCTTAAATTGAATAACAGTAACGCTTCTTCGCGCACCGGGCAATTTAAGGCCCGGCGCAAAGACGGAATGGAGGTGAAAATCCTCCGCGAACGGGTCACGGTAATTTGTGCGGCAGCCGGCCGCAGGATAAGTCCGATACGTCGCGAAGAAGTTAAGTTGCTCCCCACGATACGGAGCGGCGCGTATACATTATATATTGTATACAAGCGCGCTCCCGTGGAACCACCCGGAGCGCGCTTTTTATATTCCCTCGTAGGGGACGCCGCCCTCGGCGTCCCGCGCGCCGCCCCGCCCCCGTCCGCGGACGGGAATCGTGAGGGGTACTCCTCACGAAAAAAACGCCGCCCCGGTGTTGATAGAAAATCAACACCGAAAACGCCCCCGCCGCGCGCGGGACCGCAGCCATGTTATATAACCGGCATACCGCGCCGTTTATATATAAGCGATACATATCACCGGACGGACGGGCTCTCCCCGCCCGCACCCCGTAGGGGCGGATGGCAATCCGCCCGTGACAAGAAAGGAATAGTCGATGCCTATGGAATTGGAGGAAAATAATATCCGTCAGCGCGGGAACGCCGTTCCCTCCCGCGCCGATGTGAAGCGAAATACAAGCGGACGGCAAAGCCCGGGGCGGGCCGCCCCCATCACAGGCGACGCATGACCTGACCTACGGCAACGCAAGTATCACCCACGGCGACGCGACCCATTCAACGAAAGCGCAAAACCCAAAGTTTATTTTAGGAGTAACGGCAATGAAAAAGTTTTTTAGAAAACCCCTGAGCGCGGCTCTCGCGCTCGCCCTCGTTCTCTCCCTCGGCCTGACGGCTCTCGCCGCGTGGCCGAGCTTCCAGAACGCCAGCGCAAACAACGGCATCATCGCGACGCAGCCTCCGATCACAACGCCCTCGGTCGCCACGCTGGGCCTTCCCTACGGCGGGGATAAGTATTCCGCAGTAGACGCGGCATCGGTCATCGGCAACAGCGTATCGTACACGCTGTACAACGGCGGTCCGTCGTCCAACGCCAACGGCGGCGCGCGCGTTCAAGCGACAAACCTTTCGACCGGCGCCACGGTATGGAACGTACAGATCGACAGCGACGCGAACAACGACAATCAGCTTTCCACACCATACCTTGTCACGTCAGGCACGACGAACAGCGAGCTTTTCGCCGCGATCCAGTACAGCTCAAACATATTCGCGACGAGTACCGTAAGCGGTTGGACTGAATCGGGAACAGCGGACATAGACGGAACTACGGCAACATTCGCGCCGGGTACGACAGGTTCCATATCCACGTCGGTTACGTTCGCGGATCCTGTAAGCTACATTTACCTACCGACAAATCTGTCGAGCTCCGACGAAGATACAGGTACATACACCATTACGCTCACAGACGGTGCCACGCCGCCTGAAACCACGACACTTGGGAGCGGAGCGCTTTCAGAGTACGGCACATACGACATTTACAACGGGCCGACAGGGAAGTTCTCGGCGAATACAGAGTATACGCTCACAATTACTGTTAATAACAACACGACAAGCACGACCGTGAATCAAATCACCCTCACCCGCTACGACTGGCGGCTGTATTCGCTCACGGACCTTTCCTCGAGAACCCCGACGGTGACATTGGCTGTTGGCGATACGGTTATCAACCCTCTGTACGAAGGGCAGCCGAACACGCCCATAAACTATGACAGCCGCGGGTATATCTACTGGGGCATATACGGCGGGACGCACAGCTATTATCAGTACAACACCTCGGTCTCCCCGCGTGTGCTGACTACGTGCACACCCACACTGCCGACTCAAGGCTTTGACGATTTCTACGGAGCGGGATCGTACATCGACGGGGCTAACGTATACTTCGGCAGCGAAAGCGGACTGATCTACATTCAGCCTGTTCAGGACTTTTCATCGGTAGGAAAGTACTTGGATTTGACTCAAACACAGGCTGACGCCGGCGCCGTGCGTTCGTCCATAGTCAATAACGGCACAACCTTCTACTTAACAAGCCGCGGTACAGGTTCGACAGGGTACCTGTGGCAAATCAACTCGTCTCTTTCAACGCTTGTTGCCCTTCCGCTTCCCGGAAACAGCACATCCACGCCGGTCGCGACCGCAAACAGCCAAGTCTATGTGGGGTGGTCTGAAAGCTTTGGTGGCGGCGGCATCGTAGGAGTTCCGACGGGGAACTTCGTACAAACGGCACTTTTCGACGTATACGGCAACGGTGCCGGCACCGGCAGCGCCGCCGGCGACCCGGTGCAATCAAGCCCGATTGTGTATAGTGACACGGATGACGAAATAGATTACATCTATTTTACAACCAATTCTTCAAGCGGCAAAGGATACGCTTATTCGTACACCGTTGGAGCATCTGCGGTTTTGCTGTGGTCTGCTGGTGGAACAAGCAACAATCCATACGCAGTTCAAGGGTTTGCCTCTGACGGAGGATACTTGGTATATGGTGACGATGGGAACTACCTATACATTATGCACTAAGCTAAAAGACAAGAAAGAATAGGAAGGAGGGTGAGGGGCGCCGCCCGCGGCCCTCGCCCTCAAGGGTAAATCTGTAAGGGCGTTTGCGTAAAGCGGCGCCCTTGTTTTTATGCTAAAAAAAGTCTTTTCTTTTCTTTTGGCTGTGCTGTTATGTTTCTCATTGTTGCCGTTGTCGTCAAGTGTAACTGCTGCAGGCACTTCTTTGCCGACAGTCAAGTTTACAACTGACGATACCACTAAGTATGCTTCGTATAGTATTTATTTAGGGCAAAATAATGCGACGGCAACGTTGACAGCACCGACAAGTTATCAATTTTCCAATTCTGGTGTTAATCTCATCAGATTAGAAAACTATACGTCATCGACATCGCCAAGATTTGGAGGTCTGTTAGCTTTTGAAATAAGCTCAGGGGATGCAACCTCAGGCAGGATAGATTTTCCCGATACATTGCCAACGTCGGCTTCTACAATAATTGTAGGAAGTGTTTCGACAGCCGAAAACAACAAAATACAGTATTATCAAATGTCGTCCGGCAAACTTAGATTGCAGTACAACTGTATAGTAGATGATCCCGATATCACGATAACTTGGTATTTCAAACCTGAGCAGGTAAGTTCTTTTACTTTAACACCTGAGTCTTGTGAAAATGGCAACATTAAGGTCAATAGTACAAACAATCCAAACGAATATACCCTCGTCGCCACGCCCACCGCCTATGGCTATGGGTTTGACCACTGGGAGTACAAAGGTAAAAGCACAAGCGGACAGTATGCGCTTGCTACTGACTCCTACGGCAAATCAATTTATACTGTCACCATAGACGAAGACCGCGAATATAAGGCTGTTTTCGACAAGCGATTCTTCTATGTTCTCTCCGCACACCTATCTGCGTCGGTGGGCGATGCCTCGTGGTTCAATAAAAGCGGTTATTCTATAGGAGCTATCGGTACTATTGGGAGCGCGGTACCGATTCAGGAGGATATACCCGCTATACTGAAGCTGATTATAGAAACGACACATTATGTAAGTACCAGCGGATATAGCGATTACCCGCCCCTCTCGCTATCGGTAGCGGTGTACGTGGGCGAGACAGCGGATGACAACAATCTTTTGCTGAATAAATCTCTCTCAGGTTCTTTGAATGGAGGCGGCGGCATCAGCTTAGCAATTCCCACTATGCCGTATACTGAGAAGATTACAGTCGTGTTTACGACAGGCGGCGATGGGCAGACTCACCATGTCGTTGACACCGAGACGATAGATATCTCGGCGTATATGATTAACGACCCGGCGAGAGACCAACGCCGCGCTGCGCTCTCCGGTTTGGAAAGCTATTATAAGACGACATTCGGCGATAACCCGCTCGGAGCGGAGAATTTACCGGACGCGCTTTACGATTCATTCGCATCCGTGCGCTATCTGCTGCGCGAAGCGTATGAGCACGGTGTGTGGGCGATCCGCAACGCGGACACCGCAATTGATACTAATGCCATAACTACCGCATATACAGGCGCAGTCAGCGCGCTGGACAATTACGCAACGCTGAACACGGCTATCAAGGGCGGCGACGGCGAAGCATATAAAAGCTATCCCGGCGTTTTGAAGGTTGCCGTCAGCGGAGCTAAACCGGCTTTCGCGTATATATTAGAACTCGGCAGCAGCGCCGACGCAGATGTACCCGCATTCAGAAATATACCGGCAAACAAGGGCCGCGCGCTGAAAGCGCTGGAGGCGAGCTTGGAAGTGAACAGCCCCGGCAGATGGGGTATAGGCTACGCGCCGGGTAACGACGACCCAAGTATATACATCACAAATATCGGTATCGGCGACGGTGCCAGATATGAGGGCAGCAAAAACGGCGGCTTAGTATTTAAGTACAACGATGTCTGGGCGCCGCTCGGCTTCAGCCAGATGCCGGTGGAGGATCGCGGTGTGCTGCATCTCGGTTCAGCCGCAAACTCCGGTTTTCTGGAGGGCATTCCGAGTCCGCGCCAAGCCTCTTTGGTCTGGGCGCTCGCGGCGCTACGCGAAAAATATGACGATGCGACGCTGAACGCGAATCCGGCATATGTCGCCGCGCTCACGCGCTCAAGGAATTGGTTCCCACCCGGCGATTCCATCCCTGCAACTGAATATCAGAAGCAGATAAATGATTTGCTCTCGGCGTTGACGGAAGCGTTCAAAGACGCTGGTACGGGACAGTATGATCTTCCGGAAGATGTTATTGCCGTGCTTGACCTCATCGACGCCATCGGCGGCGTCACGCCGCAAAAAGGCGGCGCTATCACGGCGGCGCGCGCGGCGTATGACGCGCTCACATCGGAAAATCAGGCGCTTGTCCCGAACTACGATACGCTGACGGATGCGGAAGCGGCGTATGCCGCGTTGCTGAACGTCAGCGGTAACGTGAGCGAAGCCCTCACCGCGACGCTTGATAAGCTAAAGACTACGGCTGCCAACCCGATAGTGGCGACGCAAGGCGGCGAATGGGCGGTAATAGCCCTCGCCCGCGCCGGTGAGATCGACAAGGACAGCCAGATCGCGAAAAATTACTTAAAAAGCCTTGATGATGAGATAAAAGACGGAGGCTTCGTTGCGTTAGGCGCGCCGGAGGGCGATACTTATAAAAACACGGAATACGAGCGAATAACGCTCGCGCTCTCGTCACTCGGCATAGACGCGTCAAACTACTCGGCGAACGGCACGACATATAATTTCATCACGCCGTATCTGGATTATACTAATACAGTCACGCAGGGAGCGAACGCGGCGATTTACGCGCTGCTCGCGCTTGACTCCAAGCCGTATCTGACGGATAACACGGCGATCCGTCAGCAGTATATTGAACATCTGTTGACGGAGCAGCTGGATTCCGGCTCGTGGTCGCTCAGCGAGACGGACGACCCCGATATGACGGCAATGGCGATCCAAGCTCTCGCGCCGTACCGCGGCGACGAAGCCGTAAACAGCGCGGTCGAGCGCGGCAAGAACGCGTTGCTGGCGATGCAGGATCAAACCGCTGGCGGCTTCTATAGCGGCGTCGGGCTCACGCCGCTGTACAACTCAGAGAGCGCCGCGCAAGTCGTCGTCGCGCTGACGGCGCTGAATGAAAGCCCCGCCGGTACGCAGTGGACGGCAATGGGCGGCGGCGATCCGCTGACGGCGTTACTGTCGTTCTACGATGACAACGGAGGCTTCAAGCACGAGTTGGGTAGCAGTGGACTCACGACCGCGATATCTACCGAGCAAGCCGCCTACGCGCTCGCGGCGTATGACAGATTCGCTAAAGGCCAAAGTCCGCTGTATGTGATGGCCGACGCGTTTGCGCAGTACACGGATGTATCGCTGAAAAGCGTGCGCGTGGGCTATGGCGTCGGACAGTATGCCGACGCAACAAAGACGGACGGCACGACATATGCCGCCGAGCTTCCATATCTCATTGACCTCCCGACGGAGGCGGGGACTATTGAAGTGATTACCGCAGCCTCCGGTGCGGCTGTCGGCGTTAAAACGCCGTCAAACAACGGCGCGACGTGGACGTTCACAGTCACGGCAAAGGACGGCGTGACGCAACAAACATATACGCTGAATGTGGCGAAAGCGCTGAGCCCGAACACCGAAAACGCGGCGGCTGTCGATGCGGCAAAAAACGCAATTGCCGAAATTACGTGGGATATCCCGATGGTGGAAGCAAATAATGTTGCAGAAGTCCAAACGTGGCTCGAAACCGAGCTCGCAAGCACTGACCTCGGTGGAGTATCAGCGAGAGTTACTATAGTAAACGAGGTTAATGCTGCAACCGAAGGCAGCGCGCAAAATAAAGCTGGCATCCCCGGCAGCTTTGCGGCCACGCTCACACTCTCAAAGGGCGAAGCTGAAACTGTGTATTACGCATTTGCCACGGTAGGCATTTCCGGCAAAGTCACCGCGACGCGGTATAAATCAGACAACACCGTCAAGAGTGTCAAAGTCAACGATACGCTCGGAATACCCACCGATACGGCATTCGCCGTAAAGCTGCCCTTTGGAACGACAGGGCTTCCAACCGCGGAAGCAATCACAATCGAACTAAATGATACCTACGCGGGTGTCAGTGGGCTCACGACAAATGACGGCGCGGAGTGGACGTTCACAGTCACCGCCGAGGACGGCACTCCGGAGTATTATACGATCAACGTCACAATCGCGCTTGATACCCGCGAGGGTAATGAAAGTGACGTAGCGGCGGCAAAAGATAAGATCAGCAAACACGACTTGGCGATTCCCGTTAAATCGCGCGAAAGCGTTCAGGCGTGGATCGAGGCTCAGCTCGACGCGCTTGCGCAGAACAACGGATTAAACGGCGTGACCGCGACAGCGGGAACAGCAGTTGTGACGGATGAAGTAAGTGACGGAACCGTCGCCGCTCCTACGGGCGCGGACGGACACTTCACGGTGGAAATCGCGCTTGAAAAGGGCACGGACGCCGAAACGACTGTCAGCGACACTCTCACAGTCAACGGAGTGATTCCCGCCGTGGCATACGTATTTTCAACGGACACAAGCCTCGCGTCCGTCACGGTACAGGACATTGAGGCGGAGCTGACCGCATACGCGCTCAGCGTCACCCTCCCGCACACGGCGCAGCCCGTCGAAAAATCCGA
>JAISFB010000045.1 GCA_031263805.1 Oscillospiraceae bacterium | reverse complement strand
TGGGTGAAAATCAGCGACACGGGCGTCGGCATCCCCGCCGACGATCTGCCGCGCGTGTTCGACCGCTTTTACAGGGTGGACAAGGCCCGCTCGCGCGAGTCCGGCGGGACGGGGCTCGGACTCTCCATCGCAAAAGAGATCGTGGAGCTGCACGGCGGGGATTTAGAGCTGCAAAGCGTCTACGGCTCCGGCTCCGTATTCACCGTAACGCTGCCCGTCAACGGCCCTGCGCAAACCAATTTAACGCCGCCCGGCGACGGGGGCGAAGTATGACGCGCGCGGTCAGAGAAGGCTTGAAAACGGCGCTTATCGCCGCGCTTTTGGCTCTCGCCGTGCTGACGGCGCGCGCCACGGGAATGTTTTCAGACGTGATCGCGGCTGTCGCGAATTCCTCGCCGTCCGGCGCGGCGTATATTAGCAATGCCGGCGGAGCCTTGGGAAATTCAGGCGGCGATCCCGACGTCTCTGTTTCCGCGGAGGCGGCGCGCCCGTGCGCCATAGTCGTAACCGGCGCGGGCGGAGCGCGGGCCGCCGCGAAATACGACGACGACGCGCGCGACGCGCTTTACGAAAGAACGGGCAGCATTCTCAACGAGGCGCTAGCCTCCGCGTCCGCGCCGGAAAAATGCGCGGAATCGGAGTGGCGCGCGGCGCTGTCGTCCCCGGGCGTGATGTTTGAGTATTATTCGGAAATTCCGCTTTCGCTTGCGCGCGTGTGGCTCGGAGCGGCGGCGGAGGCTTCCGGTATATCCGTTCACAGGCTGTGCCTTGTGTTTTCGGACGGCCCGTCCTCGCTGTATTACGAGGGCTCTGACGGATTTTACCGCGCCGAAACGGCGTCTCTTGCCGGCGAAAAGACCGTCCCCGCGACATATTCGGACCTTGTGGAATACGAGTTCGAGCGGGACGAGCGCTCCGCCGCGCCGTATCTTTGGCTGACGGACGGCTCAGAGCACCGCGCGGCCTCTGTCACAAATCCGTTATCGGCGGAAGGCGCCGCCGGCGCCGTGCTGAGCTCGTTTGGGATCGGCGGGCAGCAGAGCCCCGGCTATACGGAAAGCGACGGTACGCGCGTGTACATCGCCGGCCCCGCCGCCGTGTCAATATCCCCGGACGGACTTGTCACCTACCGCAGCGGCGCGGGAGAACCCAACGCCGCTATCGATGAAGCCGGTACCGATGGCTCCGACGCCGGCGCCGTGACCGCCGCTAAAACCCTTCCCGTCGCCGATAAAGCTCTCCCCGGAGCCGTTGAAACCGCGCGGCGGGCGGTCTCCGCCGCCGGGAGCCGCGCGGGCGGCGCGCGCTTGTATTTCACGGGCGCGGAAAAACGCGGCGAAGCTTATATCATAAATTTCGATTACTTCTTCTCCGGCGGCCGTGTGTTTTTCCAAAACCGCGAGCAC
This sequence comes from Oscillospiraceae bacterium, assembly GCA_031263805.1. GTDB lineage: Bacteria > Bacillota > Clostridia > Oscillospirales > Oscillospiraceae > JAIRRO01. The sequence goes on along the minus strand of JAISFB010000045.1, from coordinate 1,191 downwards.
GCCGCCTCCGTGACTGTCTCCGGCGGGGAGATCGCCGAAATGACGTTGCTGTTCCGCGAATATACGGCGTATGAAGCCGTGACGCTTATCCCCGAAAGGCAGACCCTCGCCGCCGCCGGCGGAGAATTCAAGCTCGGCTACTCAGACGGAGGCGCCGGCGAAGCCGCGCCTTTCTGGTACGCGGCGTAAGCGCGCAAAGCACGCTCACTTGTGATTTAACGTGCTGCGGCACGGGGAACGCGGCTTCCGCCGCGACGGGAGCTTGTGTTGCAGCATCCGTCCCCCGTCGCCGCGGACGCGGCGTTCCCCGTGCCCGCAGGCACATACAATCAACCGCGCGCCTCAGGCGTTCGGCGAGAAAGGACCCAATACTTTTATGAGCACTTCAAAAATAAAAAACATCGTCATAGCGGTCCTTGTTTTTATAAACGTGTTTTTCCTTTCCGCCGTGCTTGTTTCGCGCGTCGGGGAGGCGTCCGGGCGCCGCCGCGTGATCGACGATCTGCGAACTGTGCTCGAAAACGCGGGCGTCGCGCTGGAGGACGGCGCGATAGCTTCTTTAGAAAGCCTGCGCCCGATGTCAACCGAGCGCGACGCGTATGGAGAGGCGTACTTAGCGCGCGCGGTGCTCGGGGACTGCTCCCCGTCGCAGGACGGCGGTGCAAACTCCGTTTATACGGGAGAGCGCGGCACGGCGGAATTCAACGCGCGCGGCGAATTCAGGATCGAGCTCACGGAGCCGTATGCTGCGCGCGGCGGCGCGAGGGCTGAGGCGAAACGTCTTCTGCGCGAAATGGGGCTCGACGCGTCAGACCCGGCGCTGTCGGTGAACGGCGATACCGAGACCGCGTCGGCTGTGTGCGAATACAAGGGCGCGCCGACGTTCAACTGCGTTGTGAGCTTTGAGTTTGAGGGCGGCCTGCTGCTGCGCGTGACGGGGCGGCGGCCCTCCGGCGTGAAGGAAGCCCCGCCGGGGACTCTGCGCGAGCTTCCGACGGCGCTTTTGGAATTTCTCGCGTTCGTCCGCGGCGGCGGGATAGACTGTTCGCGGATATTGTCCGTCGAAGCCGGATACAGGCTCACCGTCAGCGCGTTCGGCGACGGGACGCTCTCCCCCGGCTGGCTTGTGACGACGGACGCGGGTGGCTTTTTCATAAACTCGCCGACGGGAGAGATCGTGGCCGACGACGC
>JAISFB010000210.1 GCA_031263805.1 Oscillospiraceae bacterium | reverse complement strand
GCCTTGCTTTCATTCCCTTTTATATCGTAAGCAAAGGTGTCGCCGGCGTATATTTCGACAAGATCGTGCACAAGCGCCATCTTAATCACGCGGTTTATATCGACGCCGTCCAGACCGTTATACTCAAACAGCGTCATTGCCATAAGCGCGAAATGCCACGAGTGCTCCGCGTCGGTTTCCGCGCGGGAGTTGTCCGCGAGAAACGTCTGCCGCGAAATGTTTTTCATTTTATCGGCCTCGGACAAAAACCTAAGCTGCCGTTTCAGCTTTTCAACCATCGTTATTACCGTCCCTTTCATTTTCATTACATTATTATAGTAGCACGGGCGCGCCGATTATTCAAGAAATTCATAATAAATCGCGCTTGCAATTTCTTCCGCGCCGTGGTATAATCTACCCAACAAACGATGACGGTATGCTCTGAATCGGTGCGGTAAGTGTTGAAGCGGTGTTGAGAAGAGAATGAAACGTGACGTGTGAATTCCCTCTTTTTCAAAGACTTTCGGCTCATCGGCGGACGGGACGTACCGCGAAAAGGAGGGACGCTTTATGTCGGCGTTCAAATGGGTCTGGGAGAACTTGCGGGGCTTTCGCAAGCGGTATCTCCTGTGTTTCTTTATCTCTATGCTGGTCCCGATGTTCGTGCTGATAAATCCCACGTTTCAGCGCGTGCTCATCGACCGCGTGCTCGAGGGCGGCGAGATCGACCTGCTTATCCCGACGGTCACGGTGATGTGCCTCGTCACGCTGACGCGCAGCTTGCTTAACTACGCGTCCGTCGCGCTCGTGGAATCCTCGTCGCTCGGGCTGGTGTACAACCTTCGTATGAAGCTGTACCGGCACTGGCAGCGTCAGGATATGCGGTTTTTCAGGGACAACACGCCCGGCGACCTTATGACCGTGATGACAAGCGACATCGATATGATTCGCCACAATTTGGTCTTTGTGTTCAGGCAGATCATTTCGTCCGCGCTGCTGTTTCTCGGCGCGGCGATATACTATTTTATAATAAACTGGCGCTTCGCGCTGTGTATGATAGCGCTCACGCCGCTCATCTTTCTCGCGACTTATATCTACAGGGGCAAGGTTCGCGGTATTTATAAGGAGCTACGCCGCCGGCTGTCGAAGCTGAACGCGGACGCGCAGGAGAATATAGAGGGCAACCGCGTCGTCAAGGCGTTCGCCAACGAGGGCTATGAGATCGAGAAATTTAACGCGAAGTCAGACGCGTTCCGCGTTCAAAACCTCGGCGCGCAGTACATATGGCTCCGGTTTTTTCCGATAATCGAGGGGCTGTCGCAGTCCACAACGGTGACGACGCTGCTTTTCGGCGGCATCTTTCTCATAAACGGAACGATCACGCCGGGGGATTTTATGGCGTTCAACTCGCTCTCGTGGGCGGTGACGGAGCCTCTGCGTCAATTGGGTCAGCTTTTTAACGATTTACAGCGTTTCTTCGCCTCGGCGGCAAAAATCATGTCCGTGCTTGAGGAGGCTCCCGCCGTGCAGAACGCCGAAAACGCGGCGACGCAAAGCGGGCGCTTTAACGGCGAGATCGAGTTTCGTAACGTCAGCTTTTCCTTCGGCGGCAACCCTGTTCTGCGCGACGTGAGCTTTCACGTGAAGCCCGGCGAAACGCTCGCGCTGATGGGCGGCACGGGCAGCGGGAAATCGCTTATCGCGAACCTGATCTCGCGCTTTTACGACGTCGATTCCGGCGAGGTCCTCGTTGACGGCAAAAACGTCCGCGAATGGGACCTGACGACGCTGCGCCGCAACATCGGAATGACGACGCAGGAGGTTTTCCTGTTCTCCGACACCGTTGACGGCAACATCGCCTACGGCAGCTTTGATATGCCGGAGGACGACGTCCGGCGCTGCGCCGAGATCGCGGCGGCGCAGTTCGTCGATGAAATGCCGGAGGGCTTTAACACTATCGTCGGTGAGCGCGGCGTCGGTCTGTCCGGCGGACAAAAGCAGCGCATCGCCTTGGCGCGCGCCCTCGCCGTCCGCCCGCCGATTTTGATACTCGACGATACGACGTCCGCCGTCGATATGGAAACCGAAAAATACATACAGGAGCAGCTTGAAACGCTCGATTTCTCCTGTACGAGCCTTATAATCGCTCAGCGCATATCCTCGGTGCGAAAAGCTGACTGCATCCTGCTGCTTGAAAACGGAAGCATCGTCGAGCGCGGAACGCACGAGGAGCTTCTCGCCCGGCGCGGCGGCTATTACGAGCTATGGCGCATACAGTCCGGCGTTGACGAGGACACGGAAGCTATGTTTCACGAGCTCAAGCTGAAAAAGGAGGCGATCTGATTGGCCCAGCGCAATAAATACGACATAGACGAGCGGCTGGAAAGCCCGTTTTCGATGAAGCATCTGCGGCGAAGCTTTTTCTACATAAGACGGCACAAGAAGAAGATGTCCTTGGCTTTCGCGGCGTCCGCCGCGTCGAGCGCGCTCTCGCTGTCGATACCGCTGATGATGGCCCGCGCGCTGGACGTTTCGGTGCCGAACCGCGACGTCAGAGAGCTCGGAATCCTCGCGGCGCTTGCCGCCGTAGCGATAATCGCGAGCATATTTCTGAACCGCCTGCGCGCGAAATATATGACGGAGGTCGGGCAGGACATAATTTTTGAGATACGCAGCGAGCTTTTTTCTCATATGCAGGAGCTGCCGTTTTCGTATTACGACAACCGCCCGCACGGTAAGATTCTCGTGCGCGTAGTGCAATACGTAAACTCCGTGTCCAATATGCTATCGAACGGCATAATCGACTTTATACTCGAAATCGTAAACATCCTTTTCATAATCATATTTATGCTGCTGACGAACGTCAAGCTCTCGCTTGTCGTCTTGGCGGGGCTGCCCGTGCTGTTTCTCGTGTTTTTCTCGATAAAGCCCGCTCAGCGGCGCGCGTGGCAGAGCGTGTCCAACAAAAACTCAAACCTGAACGCCTACGCCGCGGAAAGCATAAACGGTATGCGCATAACGCAGATATTCACGCGCGAGAAGAAGAACGAGGAAATTTTTGAACGCCTTTCTATGGACGCCCGGCGGGCGCACTTCCGCGCGGGGCTTATCGCCAACCTCGGCGCGCCGGCCGTCGATAATATCTCTCAGGTCATATTCGGCGCGCTGTATCTCGCCGGGGTGCTTTGGTCGTATCCCGCGGTCAGCTTCGGCGTTATCTTCGCGATGGGCGGCTATTCGTGGCGCTTCTGGCAGCCGATAAACCGCCTCGCCGCGATATATAACGACTTTATGAATACGATAGCCTACCTCGAACGCATTTTTGAAACGATGGACGAACCCGTGCAGATAACCGACGCGCCGGACGCGTATGAGCTCCCGGAGGTCCGCGGCAGGGTCGAGTTCGAGAGCGTCACCTTCGGCTATGACGAGCACACAAGGGTGCTTGAAAAGCTCTCCTTCACCGTAGAGCCCGGAATGAGCGTCGCGCTCGTGGGGCCGACGGGCGCGGGCAAGACGACTATCGTGAATCTGCTCTCCCGCTTTTATGACGCGCAGGGCGGGCGGATACTCATCGACGGGCACGATATTTCAAAGGTAAAGCTCTCGTCCCTGCGCGGGCAGATGGGGATAATGCTTCAAGACAGCTTTATATTTTCCGGCACGGTCGCGGAAAACATCCGCTACGGGAACCTCGGCGCGACGCAGGACGAGATCGAAAGCGCCGCCCGCGTCGTCCACGTGGACGAATTCGTCGAAAAAATGGAGGATCGCTACGAAACTGAAATAAAGGAGAACGGCGGCAGGCTGAGCCAGGGCCAGAAACAGCTACTCGCCTTCGCCAGAACAGTGATCGCCGACCCGAAGATACTGATACTCGACGAGGCGACGTCATCCATCGACACAAAAACCGAAAAATACGTGCAGGAGGGCATAAGCCACCTGCTTTCAGGCCGCACAAGCTTCATAATAGCGCACCGCCTCTCCACAGTCCGCGAGTGCGACAGGATAATGTACATCAAAGACGGCGGCATCACGGAATCCGGCTCTCACGACGAGCTTATGGCAAAGCGCGGCGATTATTACGCTATGTATACGTCGCAGCTGATGGATTTATAGGAGAACGACAACTTGACAAATAACAAAAAACAATCTCTTTTCGGCGCGCGGGATATGACCGTGGGGCGGCCTTTGAGCGCTATGATGTGGTTCGCCGTGCCGCTGCTTATCGGCAACATCGCGCAGCTGATGTACAACACGGCGGACTCAATCGTCGTCGGCAGGATGATAAGTTCAAACGCGCTCGCCGCGGTCGGAGCGAGCACGCCTATACAAACGCTGTTTTTCGTGTTTTTTATGACGGTCGGGACCGGCGTGTCCGTGCTTGTGTCCCAGCATTTCGGCGCCAAGGACTTTGAAAAGCTGTCGCAGACCGTCGGCACGGCGCTGACGCTGACCCTGATAGTCACGCTTTTTATCACGGCGATAGGCATCCCGCTCTCTCAGCCGATACTGCGCCTGACAAAAGTAGCGCCGGAGATAATGGGCTACGCCCGCGACTATTTGCTCGTTATGTTCATCGGCACCGTGGGGCAGGGCTTTTACAATATTCTCTCCGGCATCCTGCGCGGCATGGGCGAGTCGATTTTCCCGCTGATAGTGCTCATCGGCACGGCGCTGCTGAACGTCGCGTTAGACATTTTGTTCGTCGGGCCGCTTCAAATGGAGGTCGCCGGCGCGGCTATCGCGACTATTATATGCCAATATATATCGGCGGCCGTGTGCCTGATACGACTGCTGAAAATGCGGGAGACTGTAAAAGTCAGCCGCGCCGTTCTTCGTCCTAAAAAGTCAATAATAGCGCAGATCGCGAAGATCGGGCTGCCTTCCGGCGTGCAGCAGGGCATTCTCTCCACGTCTTATATATTCGTCCAGTCGCTTATCAACAGCATCGTCATATTCGACTCCGCTGGAATGGCGTCGAACACGATATTCGCGGCGATAAACGTCGCGATCTCAAAGGTTGACAATATCGCGATGCTGCCGAATCAGGCGTTCAGCATGGCTGGCGCGACGTTCGCGGGGCAGAATATCGGCGCGGGGCGGCTTGACCGCGTGAAGCAGGGCTTTAAGATAATCCTGCTGACGTCGCTGTCCGTATCCGCCGCGCTGATCGTTCTGATAACGCTTTTCGGCGGCGATCTGATGAAGCTTTTCATAGATATAAACGAGCCGGACGGGCCGCTGATAATCGCGCGCGGCGTTCCGATGCAGCGGATAATGGTCTGGTGCTATCTGGCGATGTCGCTCACGCAGGCGTCCGGCGGGGTGCTGCGCGGCGCGGGCGACACGTTCCCCGTCATGTGTTTTACGATAATCGGCACGGTGTTTATGCGTATGCCGATGGCGTATTTTATGGTGCGCGCGTCGAAAAGCGCAGAATTCCCGGCGGGAAACCCCGCGGGGGTGTATTGGTCGATGCTGATTTGCTTCACTCTTGTGGCGGGCGCCTGCGGCGTGTATTACGCGACGGGAAGATGGAAGCGCAAGGCGTTAGAGCGCGCAGCCGTCCGCAGTTAATAATTTTTCAGACATCATCTCCGGCAGCCGTTCTTGTCAAAGGCTTTTCTTAACGCCCGCTCTGTCGGTAATACGGAGACGATCATAACAAGGGTTTGAACGCCGCAGAGCACGCCGCCGGCAGTCCCGATTGCGCCGGTGTCATAATTGGCGAGGCACAGCATAGCCCCTATTGAAACAAGGAGCAAAACGGCGCCCGTCAGCCGCCAAATTTTCCCGCAATATTTGTGCGCAAATTCCCAAGTGTCCTTGTTTTTCATCGACATTGACGTTCGGTAGCCATACATTCCGTTGATCGTCTCGGGCGGTTTTTTCACGAAAAGCTGCCCTACGGATAGCATGATCAAAGGAATTAACAAATCCATAATCAGCATAAATGCCCAAAACCGCATTGTGAATACTCCTTTCGGCAAATGAAAACTGATTTTATGCCTTTTCGGACTATTGGGAACACCCAATTGAACCATTTGATGTTTCGCGCCGCCGTATATAATCTTCGACTTCTTCGACTACCCCTTGAGTTCCCGTAAGGTGAAACGGCTCGTAGCCAATTTCAAGAAAGTGCAAAATATTATGCTTGCGGTCAAGCTCAACGAACTCCTGAGGTGTTAGGTTGTGTTGCCGCATATATTCGTAAGCGATATCTGCTTGCAGGAACAAAACGGAATTTATTTCCATTGCCATAACTCACACCTCCAGCCAGCGCTGCCAGTCGCCGGACTGCTCAGCCTCGACCATATCTACTACAAAGGCAGGGCTCTCGCGATAGAGTTGCGACTTTGGTTTCATCAGTACATTATATGTTTTAGTAGCCATAAAATCACGCAGAGCCGCAGTCGGTGATTTTCCTGAAAG